>JANYLN010000163.1 GCA_025357795.1 Planctomycetota bacterium | reverse complement strand
TTGCTGCTGGTGTCCTCAACTGCCGCGCCCCTCTGGTCGAAAACATACCTATACGGCGTAAGCGATGCTGTCGTTGCGCGTCGATGCAGTCCTGTCGGAAACCGCTGGCCGCGGGCAGGTTCCAGTCATGCCGGCCCGGCCATGTGTCCGATAATGGGCTCTAGGAGGATTGCGACCATGCGAAGTGCCCTGCAACGACTCACCCTGGCCGGCAGCGCCGCCCTTGTTGGGCTGTGCGTCCTGACGGCAAGCTCGACGGCATTGGCTCAAAACGCCAATCCGACAGCAAATAGCGATTCGAAGAGAGCCCTGGCTGCCAATACCACTCCGACCAAGGTCAAGGTCGTCCAGCCCGTTGCCAAGACCAGTGCTGTCCCCGGCACCACAGCCGTCTCGGCGGCCGGCCCGACCATCAAGCCAATCCCGGGTTTTTCGCCTATGCCACAGGAGCCTACCACCGTCGAGAGCGCCAAGGCCAGCGCCTTGGGTCCGGATGTTGCTTGGGTGCCCAAGGCCGGCCCGGATCTGCGCAGGAAAGTCACCGGCGGCGAACACAGAGAAAAGACCACGTACACCCGCCAGGCGGCTGGCAAGCCGGTCAGCCAGTTGAAGATCGAAAAGGGCAACCTGCCCGTCGACATCGATGATCGCGAAAGGCCGCGGGTCTGGTGTGTTCCGGTCGGTGAGCAGGTCAGCCCGATCAACGGCAACATGCTTCGCGACGGCCACCTGCTTTATGAAGACGGTATCAACATGCTTGGCCACCGCGTGAGCAACGAGATCTGGAACTCCAAGGACAAGAGTGTCCAGATCACCTGCGGCAGCAACTGGGCCGCCAGTTTCCAACTGATCACGGAACTCAAGGGCAAGCAGCGACGGATCCAGATCCTGGCGGACAATCTCGATGGTCCGCGAGTCCTGCCGGCTGGCCCGTGCATCAAGATCTCACGGCTCTGGTACGTCCGCGGCAAGAACGGCCGGGAAGTCGATGGCTGGTGGGATGAGCCACTGACGTTGATTCCCCTGCTCAAGCCGCTGAACGTGCCGCCGCCTGATAATAACGTAGTCGGCCAGACCAACCAGTCTTTCCACGTGAACATCCACATTCCGCGGATGGTCTTTGCCGGCACGTACCGCACGACGCTACACGTGATGGATCTGGATGATCCTCTGTACGAGGAGGATATCCGCGTGGAGGTCACCGCACGGGCGGCGGGTACGCGGCGATAGAGGATACGAGTAGCCTTAATTCGCACGAACATACGAGCACCGGCTGACCCGATCGGCCGGTGCTTTTTCTATGCGCCTAGAGCGTTTTCCGATTATCTCTAGCGGGAGCGACAGCATGGTCCTGCAACAGCGCAGGACCATGGCATCCAGCGCTCATGCCTGACGCTACACATAAACAGAATCCGATCTAGATGCAATTCAGCGCCCAGGCCCGCCGCGATGAGATGCCTCAGGTCGTTGAGGCTACCGGTGACGGGGTTGTTGAGACTGTTCGTCTTGAGCCAGACCTATGCTGCTGGGCGAGGCGACAAAGGGGGTCCATGCGGGGAGAATGCGATCAGCCCAGGCCGATCGCGATGATGTCCTGCTGACGGACGATGCCGACAGGCCGATTGTGCTCATCCGCGACGACCAGCGAGGTGATCCGGCTGTCGCGCATGATCTGCCGGCAGTCGATGAGCGGCATGTCGGAACGGATGGTCGACCGCTTGACCTGCACATCCCCGAGGGAACGCCGACTCATCTCGAAAGCCGCCTCCAGCGACAGGCTCATCGGGCTGGGGCAGCGGCGGATCAACCGGCGAAGGTCGCCGTCTGTGAAGACGCCGAGGAACTCCCCTACCACATCGACGATGCACACCATGCCCAAGGCCTTCTCGTCAATGGTTCGCAGGAGGTCCTCGAACGACTGCGTGATCTTCACGACGGGCAGTTCGTCCCCGGCGTGCATGAGGTCGCGAGCCCGCAACAGCAGTCGCTTGCCCAGACTGCCCTCGGGGTGATAGCGGGCGAAATCCTCGGGTTTGAAGCCCCTCGCCTCGACCAGGGCCATCGCCAGCGCATCGCCCAGCGAGAGCATCATCGACGTACTGGTCGTGGGTGCCAGGTTCATCGGGCAGGCTTCGGGCAGGTTCGGCAGGCGGATCACCAGCCCCGCCAGTTCCGCCATCCGCGATTTAGCCTCGGAAACGACCGCGATCACTGCCCCGCCCAGGTGCCGGAAGTGCAGGATAAACCGCACAAGTTCGTCGGTATTGCCGCTCTTGGAGAATGCCAGCAGTGCGTCGTCGGGCCCCACCAGGCCGATGTCCCCATGCAGGGCCTCGACCGGGTGCATGAACCTCGCCGGCGTGCCCGTGCTGGTCAGTGTCGCGGCTACCTTGCAGGCGATCAGGCCGCTTTTGCCGAGTCCCGTAACCACCAGGTGCCCTTGGAGCGACTGGATCAGCCGCACCGCCTCCGCGAACGAGCCATCCAGCACGTCGGCCAGACACTTCAGACCGGCGGCCTCCTCGGCGATCACGCGCCGGCCGACCATCAACAGATCGTCTGCCCCAAGTCCTTCACCCATACCGTGAACCTCCACGCAAAGCGGCATTGTAGACGATTCGCCCTTGGACCGCCAGAAACAGATCGCCGACGGTTGGGCGATCCCAACCGTCGGCGAGCAAAGTCATCCGCCATAGCCTGCCGGACGTTGTCCGGCTCCTATGCCTTCTTGTCGTCCGCGGGAGTCGTGCCGGCCGGCAAGGTCGGCATGACCTGACTGGCGGTCTCGTCGTAGTCGTAGTAGCTCCGATACATTTCCTTGAAGTAACCGCCCGCTTGGGTTTCGGCCGCATTAACCACCACACCCAGCACGTGGGCGCCCACGCGGTCGAGGGTGTCCCGCAGCCGCTTGAGTGCCCCACGACTGGTCGCACCCGCTCGCGAAACAACGATCACGCCGTCGACCGCCGCCGCGGTGATCAGGGCGTCGCTGACCAGCAGTGCCGGCGGGCCGTCGAGGAACACCTGATCGTACGACGCGGCCGCCTCGGCCAGGAAGGCCTTGAAGTAGCTCGAGCCGAGCAGTTCCGCCGGATTCGGCGGCGTCGGGCCGGTGCTGAGGATCTCCAACGTCGGGATCTCGGTCCGGGTAACGAGGTCCTTCAGCTCGCACTGCCCGACCAGCAGGTTCGCCAAGCCGTCCTTCTTGATCTGCGGGAACGCCTGGTACAGTGCCGGCCGGCGGAAGTTGCAGTCTACCAACAGGACCTTGCGCCCCCCCTGGGCGCTGGCGACCGCCAGGTTAATTGCGATAGCGGTCTTGCCCTCCTCGGGCTGAGTGCTGGTGATCAGCACGGTCCGCTGGCGGTCCGGCGGGCAGCTGAACATCAGGTTCGTGCGGGTTCGCCGGAAGCACTCGGACACCATCGACCGCGGGGCCAGTCTGGTCGCCAGTTGGATGTTGTCGATGCGGACTTCCTCATCATCGAGTTCGGGCACGATGCCCAGCACCGGCATGGCCGCATGACGCACCACGTCCTGCGGCGTACGAATCGAAGTATTCATGAACTCCAGCAGCAACGCCAAGCCCACACCGATCAGCAGGCTCAGCATCGCCCCAGCCGGCATGGTCATCTTCCACCTCGGGTTAGAGCGCTCCAACGGCCGGCTGGCCATCTGCATCGGCGTGACGCGGACCGCGGTCGGCCGGTTGATCACGTAGTTGAGGTCGTGGAGCTTCTTACGGGAGTTGTCCATGCGTTCCTCGGCCCGCTTGCGTTCGTCGATCAAGTTGTCGAGGTGAGCCCGCTTGCGGTCCATGTCAATCTGAGCCGCCGCGGCCTCGCTGTACTCCTGGTCGATCTGGATGACCTGGTCCAGTGAAGCCAGCATGTCCAACCGAATGCGTTCCATCTGCATCTGCTTGAGTTGGTTGATCTTCTCAAGCCGTTTGGCGGTGGCCTCCTGGTCGATCGTCTGGATCCGGTTGCCGGTGTCGCGGACCTGGCGGTGCTGATCGCCGAAACGCTCCATCAACGACTGCTTGGCCTCGACCAACTGCATGCGGCGCATCTCGAGGTTGGCGATCTGCGGGTCAGCCTCGACCATCGAGCAGGTACCGCTGACGCCGGAGATCCTCTCGATGGTCGA
>JANYLN010000144.1 GCA_025357795.1 Planctomycetota bacterium | reverse complement strand
CAGCGGACCAGCTGGGCAAGGACAGGGACCGCTGGTGGATGTGGCCGTTTTCATCATGGTCTCGATACCGCAGCCGCCAGGCAGGACGGTGGTCCTGCTCGGTTCGCCACAGGACGACGCCTTGCAGCCGCAGAGTGGGTTTGAGCTGCTCGAGCCGCCGTAGCAGCTCGGGCGGGAGTGAGTGTTCGTGGCTGTTGTCAACCAACGCGGGCCTCCGGCTGGTCGCCGGCTTCCGTTTCGCGGGCGATTTTCAAGATCTTCTCGCGGATGTGCTCGTCGCCCGAACGATCAGCCAGCCCCAGGGCATGCTTGAGGGTGGCGTAGGTTTTAGCGATCTCGCAGCCCCGTCGGTAGATCTGGTCCAAAGCGGGGAGCTCGTAGGTCTGCAGGTGCTCGATATCGCCGACGGCACGGCCCTTGTCCCACTTGGGCAGGAACTGGTTGGTCACGAGCTCCTGCTGCAACTGCACCCGCAGGATCGTCTGCAACATCCGCGAGAACATCTCGTCGATTACGGCGGATGGTCCCTTGTCGACGGCCGCTTTGACCGCTTTGTCCAACGCCTTCAGCCGCTCTGGTTCGTTCCACGGCTCGTCCCGGTGGTCCAGGAGATCCTGGAAGACCGCATCGACCTTTCCCTCGCGAGCCTGCCGATCAAGTTGGTCCGACCACGCCTGATCCGCTAACTGGCTTTTGCTTTTGCGTCCCATGTAATGCTCCTCAACGATTTAGCTCTATGATACACAATTCGATATGCCATATGACGCGGAATTTGGCCTTGGAGGACGCCATGGAAGATGCTGGAACCGCTCGCCACCGCACTGCCGGAAGGCCGCCTTGGGCGATACGCAATGCAGAGGCACAGCCCCATAGGCCCTACACCCCGCCACGGCCGGCCCGCCGACAGCAAAAGCCCGCCGATCCTGGCAACAGGCAATTCCTCAAGGAGTACGGCCGGGCCTTCTGCCTGGACGCCGCTGGCTGAGAACCGCCTCACGTCGAGTACGGCATCGTGTGAATTAACACGATTTCGAGTGCACTTGCCCTTATCGAGTTATGGGCATAACTCTTTGGCTGCAAAGAGGCTAGGAAGGATTTCAC
The DNA here is from genome assembly GCA_025357795.1 of Planctomycetota bacterium. Classification (GTDB taxonomy): domain Bacteria; phylum Planctomycetota; class Phycisphaerae; order UBA1845; family JANYLN01; genus JANYLN01. Next base: position 4,762 of record JANYLN010000144.1, on the reverse strand, counting down.
TCGATTCACTCGATTTGGGGGGACATATCATCCTTACTTCATATATACAGGCTGCCAATCTTCTCTCCCACAGCCCCCCCAGCGGGGGGAAGAGACCGCTGCCCCCTGATTGATTCATACAGTATTTTCAGGGAAAAAGAGTGAATCGAGTTAAGAACGAGATAACAGATTGGTAGAGCAGGCATTAGCGTTCACACGATCCTGCGGATCGATCGTGTGAAACCAGTGAATCGAGTGATCCGATAGGTGCTTGAACCTTGGCCCAGACGGCAGCTAAAGAAGACCGCCGACCCTCTTGTCCCTATTCTTGGGTGCGGGGGGTCGGCGGCCTGTTGATCACGGTGTCACCGTCAGTCGGAGGTCGTACTCCAGGGATTGTAGCCATCCCCGGTGGCACGATGGATGGTCGAGTAGTCGCGGGCTTCGTCTAGCTGCTGCTTCCTGGCGATCTTCATCCCATAGTCGGGGTTGACCATGATGTCCTCGTAGCACCAGACCGGTGGGTTCTTGGGGACCAGAACCTTCTGCTTCTTGGTCAGGCCATGCAGGTAACTCCGCAGATTGCTACCGAACTTCTTGAAGGAGCCGGCCGCTTGGTTCTTCTCGCGGCACCAGATGGTGTACGCGTTGAACAGATCGCCGCACGGACAGAAGCCCCCCCTGTCCTGGACGCACGCCTGGTCGACAAAGGCCTTGATCGGCATGGACTGTTCGCTCATCTCCTGGACCAGGTCGTCCGCCGAGGCGGGCTGGGTGAACTTGCCTGTCTTGTTGAGCCGCCGGTAGCCCTTCAGGGCCCAGTTCATGATGGCCGACTTCTCGGCCAGGAGCTCGTCGGTCAGGTTGAGGTTGATGTCCTTCTGGACCTCGCTGGTAGTCTTCAGAATCAGGTATCGACGCATCAGGCCACCAGAGTCGTCCTGCACGTCCGGCATGTCCGTCGACAGCAGCATCAGCCGAGTCGGCAGCTTGCCCGTCCAGGGCGTCTTGTTCTTGATGTCGAGAGTGATGTTGTCCTCGCCGACGATCTGCAGCATTCTCTCCAGGATCAGGCCGCCATCGGCCCTGCCCGCACGATGGGCATCCGCCAGGATCGCCAGTCGCCGTCCCAGCCAGATCTGCAGGCCGAAGCGGTCACCCAGGCTGGAAAACTGCGTACCAACGACATTGTGTGTGCCCAGCGTTTCCGTCCAGGTACGGGCGAGTGTGCCCTTGCCGACACAGCTGGGTCCAATGATCACCAGGCACTTTTGGTAGCGGGTATCCGGCACGCTGGACAAGCCGAGGAACTCCTGGAGCGTGCTGATGCTCTGCTGGTCGTCTGGCCAGAGCTGCTTGAGGAACTTCAGCCACTGTCTGGGCTCGCCCGCCTGCGGCGCATACGGATAGTCCAAGGCGTTCAGCGAGAATAGATTGTCCGTCGGATCGATCCACTGGTCGTTGGGCACGTGGAGGCACCCGTTGGCAAAGATCACCATCTCCCGAGGATCCGGCCCCTTGTGGCCATCCAGCCAGGCCGGTTCGTCCAGATTGCCGGGCAGCAGGACGCCGTCGACGCTGAGCAAGGCCTCACAGACCTCGTGGTAGATACTCTTGCACGCCACGAGCCGCTTGACGGCTCCAGGTGAGGCCAGATTGCTCTTGTTCGGCACATACAGACGATCCAGATGCTGGTAGATCAGCTTCTTCATCTCGGGCTCGAACACCTCACGGTAGCAGCTGCCCGCGAAGATGTAGAAGCTGCCACGCCAGAAGACCAGACGACCCGACGTGCCGTGCTGGAGGAAGTGCTTGGCAAGCGTGATCGGTCGGCCGTTGTTCAGCTGAACCGGGACCTCCACGTGCTTCTGACCGCCAGCCGGTTCGAGATCGGCCGCATCTACGTCCATGGCCTCGGCCTGCTTATCGACCAGGTCCTGCAGCTCGACGGCCGTATGACCGGCCTCCAGCCAGTCGTAGATGTCCTGCTTTTCCACGAGGCCCGGCAGTCGAAGCACGCGGATGCGGCAGGCAGGATCGGCCCTCTTGATCAGGGCGGCTACTGTGAGGGCGTACTTCTCTCCGGCAGCATCGTGGTCCGGGAGGATTACTATGTTCCGGCCTGCAACGGGAGCCCAGTCGGTCTTGTGCGGGCTGCTTGCTCCGTGGGCACTCGTGGTGGCCCCCAGGCCGGCAACGATCATCCGATCGACGCACTTTTCGCCTTCGCAGATGTACAGCGTAGTGTCGGGCCACTCCCCAAAGCGGTACAAGGGCCAAAGGCCGGCAGGGTCGCCTGCCACCCAGCCGGAGGCCACCTTACTGATCGGCCGGTACTCCTTCCGGAGCTGACCGTCCTTGGTGCCGTCGAACCGGACGACCCGGGCGAGCTCGGCCGTCGGGGTTGGATACGACCACGATCGTTCCTGCGTGACGCACATGCCATCCTTACTCAAGCCGTGGCGGATGGCGTCGATCGCCTTGTCGGCGGTCGCGTGGATCTTCTTTTCCCGGGACTGCCTGGCCTTGGCCGCCACAAAGGGGGGAAGATCGTCGGGCAACGGTTCACGGTCGAACAGGTCGGACCAATCGAGGCCCAGACGTTCCAGGATCTCGACAGTGGTACAGCCCACCCAGCACTTCAGGAGGATACAATCTGCGCCCCCATCGACCTCGAGAGAGGGCTTGCGGTCGCTGTGCCGGTGCTGGGGGCCGGGACACCGGACTCGAAAGCCGCCCTTACCGTTGTCCTCGAAGGGGAGACTCAACTTCTCGACCGCCGCCATGAAATTATCGATCGCCTTGGCATAGCGGCGGGCATGGGGACGCCGGGCGGCAGCCTCACCCTTCTCAGAGGCGGGAGGAACGGAAGAAGCCGTTCGTGACGAAACGGGCAGGATGTGTTCTTCCATGAACCATTTGAGGCCTTCTGGATTCGCCACGGGCTCGCCTGAGCAGCCCGGCACCTTCCAGCCGGTCAAGGTGACGTACCGCCCCTGGTCGTAGAGCTCGGCCGGAGCCGTATTGTCACGCCTGCAGCGGTTGTAAGGCTTCTGGCCCAGCAGGATGAACCGGATACCGGTCAACGAGGGGCTGTACTCGCAGTACGTGCCCAGCCGCTCGATGACCTCCAGGGCCCATGCCTGAACCGCCCGCGTAGTCGAATCGACACAGCCATCCAGGTCGCCGACCACCACGTTGGTGCCCTCGCTGGCGGCCCAGCCGATGCCGAAGATCTTGCCGGCCTGGACGGCCTCAAAGGCAGTGGCGAAACTGGACCAGTTGGCTGGGTCAGTGACATCGCAAACGGCCGCATCTGCGATCCGCACGGGCGGCTTGTCCCACTGGCTGACGCCCCTGCGGGTCACCCACCGGTAGTTCCAGCCGACGAAGTGATCCAGGTCACACAGGACCTTGGGGATGTTCTCCAGCTCGAAGGGCCTGGTCGGCCGTCGCCAGTGTTGGTCGTGCTTGTACTTGGCGTGGGGTTGTGTCTTGTTCGTCGGGGAGGCCGCCGACTGTGGGCTGGCCCCGGAATCGTCAGGCCTGCAACTATCAAGATCTGGTATACTAGCAGAAGACGTAGCAGAACTGGTTGTAGAGGCCGAGCCCGCTGACGACGGGCTCGGCTCGTTTCCGGAGTGCGCCTCGGCCTCCGGGGTTGGGTGAGCATTCATGTGTCAAAATCCTCATGGCCCGCACCATCAGGGGCGGACCTGCACTATGTACCATCATGATCTGGCTCCTTGGAAAACCCGGCGTCCTCGTCCTAAGGACGACGGGTCCTGTCAATAATGACTGAAGTGCTTGGTTCGGCCTGCCGGTTAAATGGCCTTGTTGGCTTCAACGCCAGAGTGTGCCCCGGCAGTAAATGCCATGTGTGCATTGTGTGTCAGACAGGCTTCATCGTGCGATTCATAAGGGTGCCCACCCCGCAACAGGCAATTATCTCTCCAACCACTGCTTCTACCGGCAAACTACTGGGCGGACCGCCCGCCCCGTTGGACTGCCAGTACCGGCCTCTCAAGGTGATTCGGCAATAGGCCCCAGGCTCATCTGCTGGCAGTCCCCCGGTTTCGCCGCCGTACATACTTGGCCGCATCGTATGTTCCTGGACAGGTCAGGTCGGACCTGCTCCACAGGAGCAGGTGCCGGGCCTGCGGGCTGTTGGCCGACTGCACCCAGCCCTGCCTCCGCCAAAAGCACAAGTAGCTCGCGATCGTGCTGGCGGCCACACCAGTCATACGCTCGACCTGGAAGATGCTGATGGCGTGGCTTGCCGCCATGGGCAAGGCGGCCCAGATGGCCTGGGCGGCTGACCCTCGACGAGCTGCTTGCTTCCTGGTCGTCATCGTCACCCTGTACTTCCTCCTCAGGCAACCCTGTCACTCATCATGGCGGCCGCGATCAGCCGGAGCCGCTTCCCCTCCTGCCTGGCCTCGGTCTCCAGGACCGGCCTGTCCTCTTTGCCAAGTCGGCCCTGCACAGCCTGCCAGTAATGGCGGAACGTATGGCCGAGCCACTCAACAGCCTGCAGGTACTGCCTCTTGCCTCTGCCGGCAAGGTCGAGCAGTTTCGGGTCGAAACCCAGCCTGGGCTGGCGGCAGTCGATGTCGAAGCACGGCTTGGCGTCCCCGCTCTTGCGTAAGTAGGACACGACCTCCTCATGCTGCCGGGCGGGGTTGGCCCAGTGCGTAGCCAGGCCCCGCCTGCAATCCGGCGTCAGGTACGCCAACACGAACTCGAACAGCGGCACCATCTTGAGGATGTCGTCGAAGTTGAT
>JANYLN010000137.1 GCA_025357795.1 Planctomycetota bacterium | reverse complement strand
TCGACCATTTCGCCGGGAAGCCGGGCGTCTTCATGGCCGGGACCATCTTGACTTCCGTGCCCGCGCTGGCAATAGCGGCAGCACCCGTGCCGCCACCGCCGGTGATGCTGACAACAGGGGCGGACGTATAGCCAACGCCAGGGTCGGTGACAGTGATGACCGTTACGGAGCCCTTGACGGTTGCGGTTGCCGTAGCCGAAGTCGTGGCGCCACCACCCAGGAGGGTGACGGTGGGAACCGAAGTATAGCCGATGCCTCCGCTGGTGACCGTGATGCCGCTGATGCCGCCGCCGCCCACTGTGGCCGTGGCAGCAGCCCCTGTGCCGCCCCCTCCCGTAAGGGTGACGGTGGGAGTCGAGGTATAACCTGCGCCTCCGGATGTGACCGCGATACTGTTGATCGCACCGCTGACCGTTGCGACGGCCGTGGCCTGCGTGGTCGCGCCACCGCCCGTGAAGGTGACAGTGGGAGCAGAGGTGTAACCCGTGCCTCCAGCCTTGAGGGTGACTGTCAGAGGCTCGGCTTGGTAGAACTGGAGGTTCCAGAACCGGTCATTGGCGGCGTTGAGGATGCGGAAGCGGTAGGCCTTGGGCTGCACCGTGAGGGTGGGGTAGGCCGCACCATTGACCATGGGCGTGTCCATGTAGGCCTCCATACCCATCGAAGGATTGGGCATGTCGGGCCTCATCGGCGGTTCCCATGGTGCATTGACGGGGTCGTAGTATTCGTTCGGGATCGGCCCATGGGTGATACCCGTGGTGGGCGGCCAGAACCAGGGGCCGTATTGCCACCGACCAAACGCGTTTGCCCCGCTGAGGTCATAGGGGTTCTGGGCTGTCATGTAGACGGAGGGCATCCAGAGGTCGCCGGTTATCGGCATGCCGGGCATGGATCCCCATCTCCAATTGGGATCCTGGTAGCCGATCGTGCTGGCGTCCACGAAGGTCTTGTCCTGGATGATCAGGGGAGTCCCAACGTCGGGGAGAATCTTGGCGCCGCCGGGGTTGACGCCCGTTACGTTGGTGCCATTGATCAGGTCCTGCTCGACCTGGTCCGTGATCACGTAACCCGCGGCTTCGCCGGCATAGACGTTCAGGCGGGTGATACCATAGGCGTGGTCGTGGTAAAACATCAACCGGGCGCTCTGCTGGTTGTTGTAGTAGAAGGTCAGCGACCCGGGGCCGGGACTAGGCATGTCCGGCACATTCTGCACGGAGACTCCCTTGGGATAGGAGGTGTTCTCCCCGGCCGGAGTGGTCCATTGGTGGGGCGTGCCATCGCTGATCCAGGGGACCAGGGCGCCATGCAGGTGGAGGGTAGCGCGGTTCTGCTTGTACATCTCCATCATGCCGGGCATTCCAGGCATCTCTACGGGCCCCATGCCGGCGCCCATGACGGTGGTGTCCACCGGCAGGAAAAGGTCGCCCCCGGCACCCGTGGGAAGCTTGTTGGTGAACTTGATGCGGACGGGCGTGTCACGCTTGGCGACGATGAGCGGGCCCAGATAGCGGAACTGGCTGACAGTGGGATCCGCCGTGTTGGTCTGCCTGTAGCCGCGCAGCAGGGTGGCGGGAAGATCCGAGTGCAGCTTCTGGATGTACTGTCCCAGCTCAATCTCGTAGTAATCAGAGCCCGGATAGGTCGTGGTATCCGGAATGGCCACGGGGATGTATGCCCCGAGGTTGTTTGCTCCAGCGGATGTCAGACCCGGTAGCATGTCGACGAATTTCCGGATGCCGCCTTGGAAGGGGCCGCCGATGACGGCTGAGGCCGCAGCGTCCACGCCCGTAGGATCATCGATCATGACCATGGGAGCGCAATACCCGCTGCCCCCGTTCGTAACTGTGATCGCCACCACGCCGCCGCCAACAACGGTGGCAGTAGCCGTGGCGCCTGTGCCCGTGCCATAGATATCCATTATCGTGACGGTCGGGTTGGCGGAATACCCGCTGCCTCCGTCCTCAACCGTGATGCCGGTGACGGGGCCCTTGGGGAGAGGGCTGTTGGCGTAGTTGGGATACGGGCCAAAATAGTGCGGCGTCGCGCCGGGTTGCGGCATGGCCGTGCCAGCCGTCGCGACAGGGGCACTGGCCTGTTGGGCTGCCACGCGCTGACGCGCCACCTTAAAGCGAGCAGCGGCGGCCTTCCTCTCTTCCTGTGTCACCCTCTTCTTCGGGCTCTGAGCAGCGCGGCCCGCGCTATTGCCGGTCGGCGATTGCCCATAGCCTTGGGCAATCCCCCAGAGAAGGGAACCTCCGCCCAATACCAGCAGAGGTACAAGTCTCAAGAATCGGCGTGTGACCATCCTTTGCGTCCTTCCATGCTTGGTAACGATAAATGAGTGTGACATCGATGGAGCCGCGCCTACGGTTTGACGCGGCCCCTCGCACACCTGTTACTTGGCATAATCTCTGGGACACGCGGCAACCAACGGCAGCCCCGCCGCGCAAACGGGTGGCGCTGTCTTGGCATGACGCTGTATCCGAGTCTTAAGAACACGAAATGAGGACCACCCCACGATCAATTATTCCGGGCGGTTCTCTTCAGACAATGTGGTTGCTACACAAACAAGTGCGTGTTCGAATATGCCATGACGAAAGGGCCCAACGATATCGGCTCGCAAAACAAACAAATCTGGAACGGTAGTTCACAGGTCATGGCGGTGGCCCGTCCCCAGGCGGATGGCGATGCAGGTCGCGTCGCATTCGTACTTTATGGCACAATAATCCTCTGACACGAGCCTGGGCGCTTTACCGAAGACAGGTTGCGCCAGGGGGCTGTGGAGTCAACTATCGCCGTGCCGGGTCGGCGGGCCCTGTAAAGCCCTGATCATTAGATCGGATATATCTCTGCCGGGGCAATCAGGTATTCCCTTACCATTTCATCCGTGTTGTTCCCGGACGTCATGTGATGGTGGGCAGATACAAAATGGAATTCGCCAGGACAGGCAGGGCTGGAATCGCTGGTTCCTTTCACCCTTGAGCGTATTGGCGGCAGGCGATGTCGCCGATGTCAAGGAAGAGAGCCTTCCCGATCGCGCTGTATGGCAGTGGTGTCTCCCGAAGATCCGCCGGCTCCACACGGGAGACCGGTTACGAGGAATAGCCGGCAACGGCCATGGCCACAGTAAAGACGACAACCGGGGCGGTGAGTGCCAGATACAACCGCAGCCACATTGATAGCCACGGCAAAAGTCACAGACAGCCAACCTGTCTCACGCTAAAACGGCGATTTCGGCTGCAGGTCCTGCTCCGGCCAGTCGTCGTGCAGTTCAACCCGGCAGCGGGGCAGGCTCTCGATGAAGAGTCGTCCGTACTGCTTGGTCGCCAGACGCGAGTCCAGAATGACAACGATGCCCGTATCGGTCTTCGAGCGGATCAGCCGCCCGAAGCCCTGCTTGAACTTCAGCACCGCCTCAGGCAGCTGGTAGTCGAAGAAGGGATTGCCGCCGGCCTTGCGGATCTTCTCGATACGGGCCTCGACGATCGGGCGATCCGGCACCGCGAAGGGGAGCTTCACGATGATCACGTTGGAGAGCGATTCGCCCACCACGTCGACGCCTTGCCAGAAGGAGTCTGTTCCGAACAGCACGCTGTCGATATCCTCGCGGAACTTCTGCAGTAGCTGGGTTCGTGGAAGGCCCTCGCCTTGAACCAGCAGGAGCAGGCCCTCCTCCTCGAAAAAGTCGCGCAGCTGGTCGGCGAAGGCCCGCATCATCGAGTAACTGGTGAACAGTACGAACGCCTTGCCATGCGTGGCACGGATATACTTCTGGATAGCATCCAGCGCGGGAACCGTGAACTCCGGGCTGTTCGGCTCGGGCAGACCCGCCTCGAGGTGCAGCGTCACCTGCTTGGCGTAGTCGAACGGCGAACCGAGGGCGAGGGTCTCCGCGGCCTCGATGCCCAGGCGCTTGCGGATGTAACTGAAGTCCTGCTGCTTGCCGATGGCCAGGGTCGCGCTGGTCAGTACGATGGACTCGGCCTGGCTAAAGAGCAGCTGGCTGAGTTGCCGGCCCACCTCCAGCGGGGCACATCGCATGCCCATGCGGTCCGGGCGGTCCGCTTCGACTTCCAGCCAGTAGACCGAATTCTCCTGCCGCTGCTCGATGAGGTTGTCCATCTGCTCGGCGATGGTCTCGGCTCGGACGGCGTAGGACTGCAGTTCGAGCTTGTCGTCCGGGTCCGGAACACGCTTCATCAACTCGCGGAGCTTCTTGCCCAGGTTCAGCAGGACCGGCGAGAGGGTGTTGTCCACGATAGGAGGCTTGTCGATTCGGCCGTTGGATCGGCTGCGGCTGGAGCGCCACATCCGCAGGGTGTCGAACATGCGATTGGAGTGCTGGTAGGCCTCCTGGACGACCTCGACCGCCTCGGAAGCCTCATACGAGGCCAGGATGCCCCGGCCCGTGCGGTCGTTGAACAGGCCCGTCAGGAGGAACCGGATCTGGCTGTCGCTCGTGGACAGGCCCAGATGGTCGGTCGCCATGCCCTCGAGCGTATGGCCCTCATCGATGATCGCCAGGTCGTAATCCGGCAGCATCTCCACGCCGTCGGCCCGCAGGACCAGGTCGGTCATGAAGATCGCGTGGTTGACGATCAGGAGGTTGGCCTGGTACATCCCCCGGCGGGCCTTGTAGTAGAAGCAGTCGCCGTAGAAGGGGCACTTGCCAGCCGAGCAGTTGCCCGCCTCCGAGCAGACGGCGCTCCAGACAGCCGGCGAGGGGACCATCGGCAGGTCGGACAGAGTGCCGCCTTCGGTGGTGCGGGCCCACTCGGCCAGGTGGCGAAGGTCGTGCTGCTCCTTGCGCGTGGAACAGAGGCTGTCGGCCTTGGCCATCGCACGGGCGAGCCGGCGGAGGCACAGGTAATTCGCCCGCCCCTTGACCAGCACGGCGTTGAATTCCCACGGCAGGACGGACCGCAAAAAGGGGACGTCCTTTTCGAGCAGCTGCTCCTGCAGGGAGATCGTGTGCGTGCTGATGATCACGCGCTTGCCGCGGACGGCGTGCAGGATCGCGGGCACCAGGTAGGCGAAGGACTTGCCCACGCCCGTGCCGGCCTCGACCAGCAGGTGATGACCCTGGTCGAAGGCCCGCCCGACGGCCTCGGCCATGGCGATCTGTTCGGAGCGGGGCTCATAGCCCGCCAGCCGGCGAGCGATCGGGCCATCCGGGCCCAGCAGCGATGCAGCTTCGATGTGCAGCGAGTCGTCCATTGGAGCACTTCACCAGCAACGGTTCATGGGCAGGATGTCAGAGGCGGCTGGCGGGCCTGCCCGGGGTTATCGTTTGTGCAGCTCGCTGAGGAACTCGAGCAGGAACCACGTCGTGGCTGCGCCGAAGATCACCACGATCAGCGTGGTGGCCACCGCGACGAAGGTCGGGCCGTCCAGCCGGCTGTCGCGCATCGTCGCGACGATGTGCGGCCTGGCGAGCGTCAACATCGCCAGCAGGACCACCGCGTGCGTGGCCCACAGGCTGATCGAGTGGATGTACGAATAGATCCACTGCCGGCGGGTGACCTGGTTGTACTTGCCCTCGATCCCGTGCTTGATGAAGTGGCCGCCCACGTGGTAGATCCGCTGCTGCCCGCCCTCGGGCGACGCCTTGGCCTCGACGTAGCCGTTCTTGGCATCGCCCTGCAGAAAGGCGTAACTGATGCCGAAGGCCAGGTAGTTCGCCAGCCCGGCGAAGATCAGCCAGATGCACAATAGGTTTCGGGTTCTTCGTGTCACGGTGTTGCATGTGCCTCGCAGAACGAGCCCCGCGCCGCCGGCGCGGGACGAACATCCAGGAATCAGGACCTACAAGATACCAGTGTACCGCAAGGTCGGCTGGGAAGTAAGGCGATCGTTAGGACTCACTTCGACATCCGGCGGATGATCCAGAGGAGTAGGCTCAGCACGATCGAAACGAGGATGCTTGAGAGGAATCCGCGAAAATGGCTCGCGAATAACCGCTTGCTGATCAGCGATCTTGGAAAAGCAACTGCAAATAGAAGGAACGAAGCAGCAACATATCGTCTCAGACTTCCCAGACCACCAGAAGGAAGATCAAAACACGGGAGACCAAGTCCAGGGAACCAAAGGCAGGTATAGATAATCGGCAAATAGATGCCAAAGACAAACGAGCGGCCGGCACTACAGCGAGATCGCCCGGCGATATTCCGGAATCCACTTGTGGAACTTCGGGGTTGCCTTGCCGGCAGGGGGGGGGGACAGCGGCGCCGGTGGCGGGATCGCTCAGGGAAGGTCAGGAGGCAACCGCTGTAGAATCAAGAAGTTATGTCGTCGACAGGGAGATCCTTGAGCCATTGCTCGACCTTGCGAATTTGGGTGGCGGCCCCGATCCGGCGGTAGAGTTCGAGTGCCTTGGACCACATCTCCCTGGTATGGGTGATGTCTCCTCGGGTTTCGCAGAGGATGCCGAGGTTGGTGTACTGGATGGCCATGCCCTCGAGGCTACCGAGCTTCTGGTTGATCTCCAGGGACTGGCGATACATCTTCTCGGCCTGCTCCAGGTCCCCTCGCGTCTTGTACACGATGCCGAGGTTGCCGTAGTCGTTGGCCATGCCCTCGAGGCTGCCGAGCTTCAGGTCGACTTCCACTGCCCGGAGGAGCGCATGCTCCGCCTGGTCGAGATTGCCCAAGTGATAGTGGAGCAGCCCCAGTTCCTGGAGCCATCTGCTGACATGCCGCATCAGAAGCGGATCGTCGCTTTGCCACGCTTCCTGGATCCTCTGTTGCAGCTCCACAATCCGCAGGTGCTTGCGGTCTGCGTCCAGATTGGAGATATCCGTTTCGGAGGACGAGCCCATCAGCCCTGGGCTGGCCGCTCCTTGCGCCTCGTCTGCCACGAACTCAAACTGGTGGCTGAACCAGCGCCACAGGTCCCTGGCGTATCTGGCAAGCAGTGTGGCCGCGTATGACGGTAGCCAGAAGGTCACCGGCAGAGGGAATTCCTTTGCCCAGAGTTCGCGCGAGGCGTTCAGCGATCGCAAGGTCGGCCAGTCCTGGGCATCCGAAGGGAGGGATTTCTCGCAATCCACAATGCACAATGCTGCCGCGGGCTGTCCCCGCATCTCCTGCCGGACATACCCTAACACGTCGACCGTTCCTGCTGGAACGGCGATCTTCCGGACCCCTGGATGGGAGGAGGACACCTGCTCGATCAACCGGTCGCGCAGGGCGGGGCTGTTGCAGATAGCCAGGCTCAGCGAGAACGTCCCCTGTGATGCAAACAGCATGCGCCGCAGCGCCCGAAGCTCCCCCTCCAGCTGTTCGGTCTCTGCTGCCTCGCCAGCAGGAAGACTGCTGCGTTCGGGCGCCTCGGCGCTCGGCGGCCTATCTCCTGCGGGCTTGAACTGTTCCGGGTTCATTCTGGCTTTGGCTCGCTTGTCGCCTGCTTGGGCGGGTCCTCGATCACCGGGTTGACGTCGTACCACTCCTTATCGTTCACATACTGGAGTATAACCCGGTTGTCGAGCAAATCCCGCAAGATCGTGTCGTTGCTCTTGGTCCTCTGGACCTTCCCATCCTTCCTGACATGTTCGATGATCTCCACATCCTCGGCGAACAGCTGTCGCTGGTAGGTCTTGCGCCGCTCGCGCACGGCCCGCTCCACCGCCTCTGGCGTGATCGGCATCTCCGTGATCATCGCCTCGCGCATCAGGTACATCAACTCTGTCGGCTGGCCACCCGTCATGCGAATCAGATCATCCCGCACCTGGTCATCCGCAAAGACTTGACGTTCCTGTACGCCGGCTTCCGACAACCGTTTCTCGATCATCTCGCGGAACTTCTGCATGCCAGGTTCCCAGGTACCCCTGTTGGGCGGTGGCAACTGGATCTTTACCATCGGCAGAACCGGCAGACTGCCCCCGTACAGGCTCGCCAGCGTCGGCCCCAGACGCGAGTACGCCAACTGGATCGGGACTGTATAGACCATGTAACAGTCGAATGCCGCCAGTTGGGCCTGTCGATGTACGAACAGGTACTCCACGGTGGAACAGCCAGCACTGGCATGGGGCCGCGTCACCATCTTGTCCAGATCATCCACCAGGACGACCAACCCGCGCCAGCCCTTCTTTCTCAACTCGAGCACGGCCTTGCCGATCAGGTCGTTGGCCGCGTGGAGCCAATTGCCCATGTCGGGTTCCATCTTCTCGCGGAGCTTCAGCCGAGCATCGGGGCTGCTCTTGATGACGGTCGATAGCTTCATCATCCCTGCTTCGAGGTCGATGCCTTCGAAATTCACCTCGCTGTCCAGCAAGGCCTTGATCCGCTCCCAGAGGCCGCGGAAATAACCTGGGGCGAGTTTGATCTCCTCGGCCTCCAATTGCTTGGCCAACTGTCGCATGATCGCGATCAAGACTTCCAGGAGATCGACATCATTGGGGTCAACGTCTTCTCTCGTGTCGCACAGGACGGTGAAGTAGCACTTGTTCTCAAGTTCTTTCTTGAGCCACCGCAGTTCCGTCGATTTTCCGCTGCCGCGGTGGCCCGCCAGGACCTGGCAGGTCGGTTTGTCAGCCAGCAGGATGCTCTTCGCAATCCGCTGCGTCGGGTGCGCGTCCCCCCGCACCTTATCCAGGTCCACGTAGAGGTTCTGCTGGTCGATCCTCAGCGCCTCCGGGCTGAACTGGCGGTGTACCCGTTGAAGGATGTCTTCTTCCTGATTCGGCGAGAGTGGTTCCATGTCCTTGTTCCCTGAGGCCTGTCAGATTTCGTTGCCGAGCATGCAACCTTTATTATGCCGCCTGCCTTGTGCATCCGCAATCGCCGTGTCGGCCAGGCAGCAGGGGGGAGGTCCGTGACAGAATTCGCGGGTTGTCGTTGGTTACAAGCCCCTTGCGCAGCAGGGGGTCGGCCGAAAGGGCGAATCGACCCCGGCATCCTGAACGGACTGCCGCCCTGCCGAAGGCCCGTCCACCTGGTACGCTGCCATAGGCTGCTGGGCAGGGGCTTGTACGCTTCAC
>JANYLN010000045.1 GCA_025357795.1 Planctomycetota bacterium | reverse complement strand
GCCGACGACAACTCAGCCTCCAACCGGCACGCCCGGCCCCATCCCGACACCCCCCATCGCCCATATCGCTACCAGAACCTCCATCCCCATCCCCCTCCCCGCCCCTATTGCTTCTCCCGCCCCAACCGACATAATCCCCTTGTTGTCACCTGTTGTGAACCGCTGACTTGCTGTTGTACCGATCAAGGATGATCCAAACGTGGACCCCATAGCCCCCGAAGAATTCGTCGCCGCCGTCAAAGGCCACCCCCAAGGCCACATCCCCTCCCCCAGCATCACCGGCGTCAGCACCGACAGCCGCGCCATCCAGCCAGGCGACGCCTTCTTCGCCCTCGTAGGCGACCGCTTCGACGGCCACGACTACATCGAGCAGGTCGTCGCCGCCGGCGCCGCCGTCATCGTCGCCTCCAAGCGCGACGTCGCCAGCCAGGCCCAGGCCCGCAACTGGCCCGTCATCTTCGTTGACAACACCATCACCGCCCTCGGCCGCCTCGCCGGTTGGTACCGCAAGACCCTCCCCGCCCGCCTCGTCGCCATCACCGGCTCCAACGGCAAGACCACCACCAAGACCATGCTCGAAGCCGTCCTCGCCCAACTCGGCAACGTGATCTCCGCCCCCAAGAGCTTCAATAACAATATTGGCGTCCCCCTGACCCTCCTCTCCGCCGACCACACCCACAACTACATCGTCCTGGAGATGGGCACCAACCACTCAGGCGAGATCGCCGAACTCGCCGCCCTCGCCCGCCCCGAACTCGCCATCATCAGTTCCATCGGCCCAGCCCACATGGAAGGACTCGGCGGCATGGAAGGCATTGCCCGCGAGAAGACCTCCCTGCTCGACTACGTCCCCGCCACCGGCTTCGCCGCCGTCTGCATCGATGAGCCGATCATCCTGCCCTACCTCCGCGCCGCCCAATGCAAGGTCCTCCACTTCGGCACCGCCAAAGACGCCGAACTCCGCGCCGAATCCATCGACGCCGATGCCACGCACCTCCGCTTCAAGGTCAACGGCCGCTTCCCCGTCACCCTCCCCATGACAGGCCGCCACAACGCCACCAACGCCTTGGGCGCCTGGGCCATCGGCACCCGCCTCGGCCTGACCCCCGACCAGATCGCCGCCGCCCTCGCCCAGGTCCGCCCCCCCGAGATGCGACTCCAACACTTCCAGTACGGCTCCGTCACCGTCATCAACGACGCCTACAACGCCAACCCCGCCAGCATGGCCGCCGGCCTCCACACCCTCGCCGACACCCCCGTCGCACCCGGCGCCCGCCGCGTCGCCATCCTCGCCGATATGCTCGAACTAGGCGTCCAGTCCCAAGCCCTTCACGAGCAGGTCGGTCGGCTTCTCGCCCAAATGGGCACCATCGACTGCCTGATCGCTGTCGGCTCCCAGATTACCTATCTTGCCCATTTTGCCAAAACAGGCAGCGGGCCAGACTCGTTTGGTGGCGCCGTTGGTGGCATCCCTTCACTATCCGAAATGCCCGCCGGCAACCCTTCGCGTCTGCTCGTCCACCACTTCCCCGACG
The DNA here is from genome assembly GCA_025357795.1 of Planctomycetota bacterium. Lineage (GTDB taxonomy): Bacteria > Planctomycetota > Phycisphaerae > UBA1845 > JANYLN01 > JANYLN01. The sequence goes on along the minus strand of JANYLN010000045.1, from coordinate 18,244 downwards.
CCGATCAGGCCGCCAAGACCATCGCCAAGCTGCTCAAACCAGGGGACGTAGTCCTGCTCAAAGGCTCCCGCGGAATGCGATTGGAGAAGCTGGTCCCGCCGATCCAGCAGACCTTCGCTCCGGCAACCGCCGTAGCCAAATAGGGTTGCCGTTGCCGTGCACACCCATCATTCGCAAATGTAAACCGAACCTGAAATACGATATACTCAGGTGTTCCCAGTCTCGCCTCCCGTCGAGGCATATGACCGGTTGATAGCATTGGCGGATTTTCGTTCCAGTGAGCAGTTATTCAGGAACCCAAACGACGTGCTTTACCACATACTGAACGTTGTATTTGCAGGCCGGCACTATGCTTACGAAAATCCGATGTTCCGCGCCACAATCGCCATCCTCCTGGCCTTCACCACCGCCGTCATCGTCGCCCCTCCGATAATAAAGGCCTTGGTCAAGCTCAAAGTCGGCGACATCCCCGAGTTCGACAACAAGAAACTCAACGAACTCATGCAGAACAAAGCCAACGTGCCCACCATGGGCGGCATCATCATCCTGATCGCTATCCTCTTGCCGGTACTGCTCTTAGCTGACTTGACCAACTTCTATATCCACATGGCCTTACTGGCCACCTTCTGGCTGGCCGCCGTAGGCGGCGTCGACGACTACCTCAAACTCTCCGCCAAAAAACGCGGCGGCTCCCGCGACGGCCTGAAGATGTGGGAAAAACTGATCTTCCAACTCGGATTGGGCGTGGTCCTGGCCTACTTCATCTACCTGCACGGCCTGCACAACCAAGGGCCGAGCCAAGTAGCTTTCTTCCACAAGCTTTACATTCCGTTCTACAAGGGCGTCGAAGGGGCCGTGGAAATCCCCCTCCCCGTATTCATGATCCTGGCCGTCCTGGTCATCGCCGGCACCAGCAACGCCGTCAACTTCACCGATGGCCTCGACGGCCTCGCCAGCGGCTGCACCGCCATGGTCAGCTTCACCTTCATGCTCCTCGCCGTCGCTGTTGGCATCTCCGATTGGGCCAACTACTTACTGTTGCCGCACGTGCCCCACACCGACGAATTGGCGATCCTCTGCGGCGGCATGGTCGGCGCCTGTCTGGGCTTCCTCTGGTACAATTGCTACCCCGCCCAGGTCTTCATGGGCGACATCGGCAGCGTAACCCTCGGTGGCCTGATTGGTTACGTGGCCGTTGTGACTCGCCAGGAACTGATGCTGCTCCTGGTAGGCGCGATCTTCGTGATGGAAGGCATGTCCGTCGTCCTGCAGATCGCCTCCTTCAAACTGACCGGCAAACGCATCTTCCTCTGCGCCCCGATTCACCACCATTTCCAGATGGCTGGCTGGAAAGAAACGCAAGTCGTGATCCGCTTTTGGCTTGCCAGCGCCATCTGCGCCGCCGCCGCCCTGGCCAGCCTCAAACTGCGATAGCGGCTCAAGCAAACGATAAGCCCACCGTGACACACAGCCCGGCCGCCGGCATGGATACCTATTGCAGCAAGCCGGTCGACCTTCGGCAGGGCTCGTCCCGCTTCTCATTGTTCACCCTAATGCATGTCCATAACTCACGATAGCCTGCCAAAGTCCTCTCAACCGCCTGTGCACATGGTGCCGATAACTGCTATCATGCGTACTGGATAGGCTGAGACCGACCTCGCCATAGGACCACGATTGTTTCCGATGAGCCAGGTATCGAACAAGATGGAATTGGGCAACGACCGAGCAGGGCTGCTCGCTAAGATGCTGAACCTGCCCAGCGCCGTGACCACCATGAACGCCGCCGCCGGGCTGCTGTGCATTGGCGCGGTCATGGTCCTTTCCGCTGTCTCCTGGCAGGGACTCAAGACCGTCAGTCAGGGCTCCACCGAGGTCTTCCTGCTGAGTGCGACAACCCTGAAGCTCGTCTCGTTCCCCATTGTCGGCCTGATCGCAATGGTCATGGTCTCCCGCATCGACTACCGCTGGTTCGGCCAGCCTTGGTGGCTGGGCATCCGGCCCGTCACCTGGCTGCTGCTGTTGTCAGCCATGCTGGTCGGCCTGACCCTGGTCAAAGGCGTCGGCGCCGAACTCAACGGCGCCCGCCGCTGGCTGCCGCTGGGCATGGGCATCCGCTTCCAGCCCTCTGAATTGGCCAAGATCGCCTTGGTCCTCTGGCTGGCCGAACGCTTCGGCACAGGCCGGGTGAGCATTCGCAAGTTCTGGCTGGGCCTCCTCCCGGCCGGCATCGTCATGACGGCCATCTGCGGCCTGATTGCCAAGGAGGACTTCGGCACAGCTGCCCTGATCGGCTTGGTCTCGCTGAGCATCCTGACCGCTGCGGGCATGCACCTGTTCTACCTGGTCAACCTGATGGGCGGAGCGGGTGCCGGCGTGTACGCCCTGATCGTTTTCGAACCGTACCGCATGGAGCGGCTCAAGGCCCACAAGGACATCTGGGCCGACATGATGGGCAAGGGCTACCAGGCCTGCCAGTCACTGCTGGCGATCGCTGGAGGCGGTTGGGCGGGCGTGGGCTTCGGCGCGGGGATGCAGAAGTGCGGCTACCTGCCCGAGGCGCAAAGTGACTTCATCTTCGCCCTGATCTGCGAGGAGATGGGTTTTTTCGGGGCCGTGGTCGTCATCCTGCTGTTCGCCGTGATCGTCTGGCAGGGCGCATGCATCGTCGCCAGCTGCAAGGATGACTTCGGCAAACTCGCCGGCTTGGGCATCGCCCTGACGGTCGGGCTGCAAGCCGCGATGAACATCGCTGTCGTGACGGTCCTGGTGCCGACCAAGGGGATCGCCCTGCCGCTGGTCTCCGCCGGCGGCACGAGCCTGATTGTAACCGCCGCATCGCTGGGACTGCTCGCCAGTATCGCCAAGCGGGCGGCGGCGGACGTAGCCAACACTGGGGACTAGTTTTTTTCGCAGGTAGCCGTGACACTCGTAACAAAGAATCCGTCGCGTAAATCAGATGCAGAGATCGAGCAGGTCGCCCCCGGCACTACCGCCGGCACCCTCCGCATCGCCGTCGCCGGCGGCGGCACGGGCGGGCATATCTTCCCCGCCCTGGCGGTGCTCAAGGCCCTGGGCGCCCGGCTCAGCCAGCTCGATATCGTCTGGCTGACGACCACCCGCCCGATCGACAGCAAGGTCCTTTCGCAAAACCGCATCAGTTACCTGGCCCAACCGGTCCGGCCGTTCTCCAGCAAGCCGTGGCACTGGCCCGGCTTCTGGCTGGCCTGGCGCCGCTCCGTGAACCTGGCGACCCGCACCCTCCAGGACGCCGGCTCGGACGTGCTGCTGGCGACCGGAGGCTACGGCTCGGGCCCGGCCGTCGCGGCCGCGGCCAAACTTGGCATGCCCATTGGCATGCTCAACCCCGATGCGGCGCCCGGCCTGGCCAATCGTACGATGGGCAAGAACGCCACGAAGGTCTTCGCCCAGTGGGACGTGACGCTCGCCCACTTCAAGCCGAACCAGGCGGTCGCCCTCGGCTGTCCGGTCCGCGAGGAGTTCCTCACGACCGACAAAGGCAAGGGCTGCGAGATCTTCAAACTCGACCCCAATCGCCCCGTCCTGCTGGTCAACGGCGGCAGCCAGGGCTCGCGCAACATCAACCTGGCAATGCTGGAACTGGCGGAGTGGATGACAGGCCGCTTCGGCAACTGGCAGGTCTTGCACGTAACGGGCCAGGCCGATTTCGACCAGGTGAGAAAGGCCTTCGGCAAGCGGCCGGGCTGGAAGGCGGTCGCCTTCACCAACGACATGCCCGCCGCCCTCGCCTGCAGCGCCGCCGTCATCAGCCGCGCCGGCGCCAGCACCCTTGCCGAGATCACCGCCACCGGCAAGCCCTCGATCCTGCTGCCGTACCCCTATGACAAGCAAAAGCACCAGAACGACAACGCCGCCGCCCTCGTCAAGGCCGGCGCCGCCATCGTGATAGATGACAGGCTCGACGGCAAGGCCAACGCAGACGCCTTGAAAGAGCCCCTGCAGACCCTGCTAGGCGACGAGGCCAAACGTGCCGCAATGGCCGACGCCTCCCGCCAGATCGGCAAGCCCAACTCCGCGCAGGCAATCGCAGAGGCCCTGCTGGCGATGGCCGAGCAGTACAAGCAGAAGAACGCCGTCACCAGGATGATGTCCGGGTCGCGCAAACGCTGAGACCAGAGCGACCAGATCAGCCATGATCCGCCGGATCGGACGCATCCGTGAATGTCCGAACCCCACCGGCACCATTCCGTTAAATGTCTTTCAGGTCGCCAGTCGACGGGGGTATAATATGGAAGTAGTGAGCCCGGCCTGACATGCCAGCCGGTAGGCTGATGCATGCCGGGGCGGGCCAATTCAGTGAGGGTATATATATGCTCACGGAAACCCTTGCCCTTCTCAGCGGCATCCCTGCCTTAGGTCTGCTATGGGTTTCGACGGGCACTAACCCACCGCTCACCAGGCCGTACTGGGAACGCCGCATGGCCGACCCGTTCGGCCGCGAGGAAGATGACGACCTCGAGGAGGAAGAGGAAGAGGAAGAAGAGGAGTGGGCGGACGAGGGACAGGAAGAACTCGAGGAGGAGGAGGAGGAAGAGGAAAAAGAGGATGACGAGGAGTGAGTGCCTCCTCACCCGGCACGACGTTCACTGACGAGTCTCCCCACTGCAACGCCGGCAGTGTGGCAGGCTAGGACCAGCCCGCCGCATCTGCCCTGCTTTTCTAAGGTTAGCCGCCGCCAGGCCGCGTATCAGCCGGCCCCGATCTCACTCTGGCTCCCTGCGCAAGACAACTCCCTACCACATCCGCCAACATCCTGATATCATGACACCCGAAGGCGAATGCCGCTTTGCCTCATGCCTATCAGGGATTCGCATCACTACATTCAGGGAGTCCGCCATGAGAAGATCGCCTTCGATGGGACTGCTGTCAGGTATACTCCTCGCTGTGACCTCGGTGACGTCAACGAGGACGGCCACATCGACGTGGTCGACCTGCTGACCCTGGCCGATGCCTGCGGCACAACCTTCGGCAACGCCGCCTACGACCCGCTCTGCGACTTCAATGGCGACAACTTCATCGATGTGGTAGACCTGCTGGCTCTGGCAGGCAACTGGGGTCTGTAGAACGACAACGGCCAGACTGACGCCCCGATCGACAAACCAACGCCGCGGACGCACCCGACGTCCGCGGCGTTTCTTGATTTTTGCCAGTATGCGGCTGCCGGGGGGCGCCGGCATGTCATCACTGATTCATCCGCCCGTTCAACAACCCCTTCAGCCGCATCCGGCAGTCCTCAGGCGAGATGAACTCGATCCCCTGCAAACCCACCTGCCGCGCCGCCTCGATGTTCTCCGGCCGATCATCGATGAACACCGTCTCAGCCGCCTCGATCCCGAACGTCTCCACCGCATGCCGGTAGATCGCCCCGTCCGGCTTGATCATCTTCACGCAGCCTGAAATCACAATTCCCTGGAACCGCCGGAAGAACTCGTGCTGCCCCTGCAGATACGCCGCGCACGGCTCGGTCATGTTCGACAGGCAGTACAGAGGGATACCCCGCCCGTGCAGATCCTCCAGCAGCTGCACCGTCCCCGCGATCGGCCGCAGCGACCGCTTCACCTCGCCAAAGAACTCCGTCATCTCCTCGCGCGACCGGCCGCATCGCTCGCTGAAGCGCACGATCGCCTCGTCCTCCGCCAGCGTGCCCCGGTCCATCTCCAGCCAGTCCGGGTGCAAAAACGCCCCCTGCCGCACCGCCTCCCGCGCCGCCTCCTCGACGAACATCGTCTGCAGGATCTTCTCCGGCGACCACTCCAGCAGTACACCCCCCAGGTCGAACATCACGTTCCGTACGACCACCTGATGCGACTCTTGCCTCACAAACACCGTCCCTTCCTTGGTTCCGCCTGCAATAAAAACAGCCCCGCCGCGCAGGCACGGCCCCGAATGATTGCCAGGCCAGCCACTTCGGTCAAGGGACTGCTGACCAGTGCCGTAGCGGCCCGGGTACTGTGCCTGCGCCGCTTGCACGTGGGACTCGCAGGAAATGGACCCATGGCAGATGATCGAAAACGTTAGCCATCCCGTGACAGCCATCGCGGTCCGTACTGGCAGATCACGTGTCCTCCGAGGACCGCCACGATCTATAACAAGGCATGCCACGGCAAGAAGCCGCGGGGCAGGATTGGGCCCAGTAGGATTCGAACCTACAACCAAGGGATTATGAGTCCCCTGCTCTGCCATTGAGCTATGGGCCCGGGACCGCAGCATCCGGTCGCACGGCCATTGTAGCCGCCCGGCCGCCCGGCATAAAGGCCTGACAGAGCCCTCGGGTAGTATACTTCCATGCGGCCCATCATAATGAGATTCGAACCGGGACGGGGAGGTGCGCGGCAGGCTCCTCCGCAACCAGGCAGGCACAAAAAACAACCGGAAAGCATCTCAGGCTTGTGCCCGTCGGTGCTTTCCGGTTCAATCCTTGCGAGCCGCTCGAAGGCCGCTCACAAGTCTCACTATAACCATACCTCGCAAATCGCCCAAGGCAAGCAATTCACAAGAAAACTGTAGCGACTTTGTGACTCCGCCCCAGCCCCATGGGCTGCTTACGATTTCGTCACACCCGGGGCGGTATCCGGCCCGGCCGGACTATCTGCGCCACCCTGTTCGCCCGGCACACGCGCCTTGGGCCGCTGCAGCGGAAACAGAATCGTCTCACGGATGCTCGGGTTGCCCGTCAGCAGCATCACCAGCCGGTCCAGCCCCATGCCGATCCCGCCCGCCGGCGGCATGCCATACTCCAGGGCCTGGATGAAGTCCTCATCCATCACGGCCATCGTCTCGTCTCCTTGGCCGGCCAACTGCTTGCGCAGCGTCGCCTCCTGCACGGCCGGGTCGTTCAGCTCGGTGTAGGCGTTGGCCAGTTCCATGCCGTTGACGATCAGCTCGAACCGCTGCGCGATCCGCGGGTCGCTCGGGTCCCGCCGCGTCAGCGGGCACAGATCCGCCGGCCAGTCCATCACGAACGTCGGGTTGAGCAGGTTCGGCTCGACAAAGTGGTCGTACAGGTCAGCGATCAACACGGCCTCCGCCGCGTGCTTCTTTTCAATGCCGATTGACGCCGCCTTCGCCCGGACCGCCGCGCTATCCCACATGTCCACCCCGGCAAATTCCTTCACCAGGTCGGCATACTTGCGCCGCGGCCACGGCACCGTGAAGTCGATCTCTTTCTCGCCGTACTTGCGGACCATCCCGCCGCCCAGCCGATCGATGCAGCACGTGACCAGCCCCTCGGCCAGGTCCATCATGTCGTTGTAGTCGCCGTACGCCTGGTACGCCTCCAGCAGCGTGAACTCCGGGTTGTGCCGCGTGTCGATCCCTTCGTTGCGAAAGTTCCGGCTGAACTCGAAGACCCGCTCCATCCCACCCACCAGCAGCCGCTTCAGGTATAGCTCCGGGCTGATCCGCAGAAACAGGTCGATGTCCAGCGTGTTGTGGTGCGTGGTAAACGGCCTCGCCGCCGCCCCACCGTAGATCGGCTGCAGCGTCGGCGTCTCAACCTCCAGGAAACTGCGTTCCACCAGGTACTCGCGCACCGTGTTCAGGATCAGCACCCGCTGGCGGAACGTCCGCATCACCTCGGGGTTGGTGAAAAGGTCGACGTACCGCTGCCGGTAGCGAATGTCCGGATCGCTCAGGCCATGCCACTTCTCTGGCGGCGGCCGCAGCGCCTTGCACTGCAAGTGCAGGTGCTCCGCCCACAGCGTCGGCTCGTTGGTCTTGGTCCGGCCAAGATGGCCATCGGCCACGACGATGTCGCTGAGGTCCAGCAACTTGGCGATCTTCCACTCGTTCTCCGGCAGCATGGACTTCGACAAACCCAGCTGGAAATCGCCCGTGCTATCCCGTAGCGTGATGAAGATCAGCTTGCCGATGTTGCGCAGCAGCACGATCCGCCCTGCCACGCGGTTTTTCACCTCGCTGGTCTGGCCCGCCTCGATCTTCAGCCGCTCGACTTTCTCCCGGAGCATCCGGTTCGGCAGGATCCGGTCCATCCGCCCGCCGTAGGGGTCGATCCCCAGGTCCCGCAACTGCTGAAGCTTCTGCCTGCGCGTCTCGATTAGGTTGTCGCTCATGGCCTGTCCACAATCCTTTGCTGGGCGGACGGGTTGTCGTCACACCGGCCGCCACCGGGGGCTGTTTATGCCAACCGCCCTCTTCTCGTAACCGCAAACTGCGCATGCTAGCAGGCGCAGCGGAATGTGGCAATCTTAGCTTCATCAAAGCCGTGATGCCCTGTTAGCCGATGAAAACATCTGGACGACTCCTGCCGGTGACGGTCGGCGCCGGTGAGGCGGAGGTACGTAGCATGAACATCATTATCCTCGGGGCCGGTGGGCACGGCCGGGTCGTGCTGGACATCCTCCAGCAGGCCCGCGAACACGTGGTCAAGGCCTTTCTGGACAGCAACCAGCAGCTCTGGGGACGCCGCGTCGATGGCGTACCCGTGCTGGGCGGCCCCGACCTGCTGGCCGATCTGGCCGCCCAGGACATCGAGGGCGCCGTCGTCGCCATCGGCGACAATGGCATCCGCCGCCAGTTCGCCGACACCGTCGACGCCGCCGGCCTCGAACTCGTCAACGCCATTCACCCCTCCGCCAACCTCGCCCGCACCGTCACCGTCGGCTGCAACGTCGTCATCGCCGCCGGCGCCCTGGTCTGTGCCCACTGCCAGGTAGGCGACTCCGTGATCCTTAACACCGGCTGCATCATCGACCACGAGTCCATGATCGGCACCGCCGCCCACGTCTGCCCCGGCGTCAAGATCGCCGGCCACGTCACCGTCGAAAGCGGGGCTTTTCTGGGCATCGGGTCAACGGTCATCCAGAACATCCGCATCGGCTACGACGCCGTCATCGGCGCCGGCAGCGTCGTGATCGAGGACATCGAACCCATGACCACCGTCGTCGGCGTCCCGGCCCGGATGATCAAGAACAAACCGGTCTTTGATCCTGCCCTCGTCCTGCAGGCCCTCAAGCCCGCGGTGGCGCTGCGGTAACTGAATCTCGATCCTCCCAAGAGACGAGCCGGCCACGCCTCGTACGCGGTCGGCTTTGTTTTCGGACACGAACCACGCCGTTCAAGGGCCTTGCCGCGGAACCGGACCCGCTGCAGCGTATTTTGTCAGCCGCCATTGTGCGATCCAGCAATCCGGGCCATCATGATAATGACACGATCGAACCGGCGAGGGGAACAAACGTCTTGCCCTCGCGGGCAGTCCGCTTCGTAGAGACAGACAGCATGCAACGTGAGTCCGGGACACTGACATTTGAGGAATGGGTCCAGTACGTCTTCGACCGGCCCGTCACCGAGCCGCAGTGGTACTGGCAGAACGATCCGCACGGCCAGGCGCTGGACTGGTGGCAGCCGGACCCCGCTGTATTGGCGACATACCTGGCCCAATTGTTCGAGAATGCCGCCTTCCTGGCCGACCGCTACAACCCCGAGCAGCTCAACCAGGCCTTCTGGTTCATCGCCGGCTCCGCCTCGGGCTACTTCAACATCGCCCGCCTGCACGGTGTGCCCGAGGACCTCCAGCAGCGATGGGTCCGCGCCATCTTCCCCCTCCACCGCGACCTCTTCGCACGCCTCTGCTCGCCCCATCTGGGCCACCTCGACGAGGGCCCCGCCAACCAGCTGAACTCCGCCGCCTACATGTTCTGGGACATGGGCTGCCTGGAAGGCGCCGCCATGCAGCGAGGCTGGGAACACCTCGTCGGTCCGATCTTCGAGGTCCTCGAGAAGATCCTGACCCTCCCCTCGATCGCCTGCCAGGAAAGCGCCCTGCACGGCCTGGGCCATCTCGCCCCCTACCATCAGAAACGCGTCGCCCGCATCATCAACGCCTACCTCGCCACCCCGCCCCAGGCCGGCATCCCCGGCAAACTTCACCGCTACGCCGAATCCGCCCGCATCGGCGCCGTGCAGTAGCCAGCCGAAGCACCCGGCAACGTGACGAACAACAGCCGATAGCCCGACAGGAAATATCTACAGCGCAGCCCCCCAGCCCCTCCAATGCGACCCCCCCGCCTTCCCGCTTGCACGAACGCCTCGTCGGCGGCACGATACGCAACCAATAGTGCTGCCCGAACAAGTAAGTTCGCGATGTTGCCCCCTACGAAAGGACGCATTCATGCGGTTCGCTGATCGCTTGACCCTCGTCGTGATCGTCCTGGCGGCCCTCTCCGTACTCAACGTGGCCGGCTGTGCCAGGCCGATCGGGTCGAAGCACGACACGCCCCTCCATCCCCGGGCCGCCGCCGCCGCGCACCTCACCACCGCCGGCCTGACCGCCAGGAACATGCCGCCCCATCCGTTCATGCTCTTCAACCAATCGGACATCCCCGCCCTCGCCAAGCGCCGCACCCGCGACCCCCTGCTCGAGGAGTGCTGGACCCGTCTGGCAACCCTGGCGAACAGGCCCGACGTGCTGGACGACACGCCCGACGAGAAGACCGATCGCGGGAACAAAACGGAATGGTGGCAGCAGCTCGAAGCCTGCGCGTTCATCGGCCGGATCGGCAACGACCCCGCCATGAGCGCCAAGGCCATCTCACTCCTGCAGAGAGTCATCCAAGAGCGTGATCCCGATGAGTTCTACACGGATGACACGGACTTCCAGGCCCAGGCCGCGCCCCTGCGCAGCCTGGCCCTGGCCTGGGATTGGCTCTACCAGGACATGACGCCCCAGCAACGCGCCGCCGTCCTGCCCGGCCTGGAACACTGGTGCCAGGCCTCTTTCACCTACACCAACAAGCAGTGGTGGCGCGAAGCCAGCTACAACGTCGGCGCCATCCCCGTCGGCGGCATCGGCACCCTCGCCCTGGCCATCCACAGCGATTCGGACCACCCACAGGCCGCCATGTGGCTCCGCGAGGCCGCCCGCCGGCTCGGCCAGAACTATTACCCCACCACCTTCAAGGCCTCCGGCATCTGCTATGAAGGCCCCAACTATTCCATCGTCGGCCTGCGGTACCCCGCCATGTTCTCCGAGGCCCTCCGCCGCGCAGGCGGCGAGGACCAGCTCGGCCGCTCCGGCGCACTCCACACCATGCAATACCAGATGCACCAATGGATGCCCCAGAACGCCTGCGCCCCCATCGGCGATAACACCAATTACGGCCGGCGCACCTTCGCCGCCGAATACCTCCTGGGCATCGCCCGCACCCGCGATGCCGTCGGCCTGTGGACCTGGCGCAACTACACCGACGCGCGCCACCTCGACCGGCTGGTCACCTACCTCTGGTACCCCCTGGACCTCAAACCCCTCAGCCCGACCGACGCAAAGGTCCCCGCCGCGAAGTACTTCGAGGTCACCGAAAATCGCGCCGGCTACTTCTTCAGCCGAACAAAGTGGAACGACCCCGACGCCGCCTTCTTCGCCTTCGTCACCCGCTTCGAACGCTGCAACCACGAACACTACGACATGAACTCGTTCCTGCTTGGCGGCTTCGGCACGCTCTTTGCCACGCACGAATGCATCTTCCCCTACGGCCACGAGAACTGCGGCGTCGACTTCGAGCACAATATGATCATCATCGACGAGGGTGGCTGGCCCCGGCACGACACCGGCTCCTGCGGCGACAACAACTCCATGGACGGCGTCTTGACGGGCCTGGCAACCGGCCCCTTCGCGGACTACACCCGCGGCGACGCCAAGTGGTCCTACCGCGACAACAGCATCATCATCAGCAATCCCGCCATCCGCGCCGAACGGGCCTGCCTGTTCGTCAAGGCCGGCAGTACGCCCTACATGCTCGCCTTCGATGACAACCAGTTCTCCGATGATTCGCACGACTACCGCTGGCAGTGGTATGCCCCCAGCGACGTCGCCATTTCCGGCGCCGGCACCACCAGCGACCCAATCGTCCTGGCGGCCAAGAAGGGCTCTTGCGCCCTCCAGTTCCTCACCCCGGCCGCCCCAGCCGTAACGATCGGGAAGATCAAACTCCTGGGTCACGACGTGCGCAAGCCCGCTGGCGCAACCCAACCCGCAGACGCCCCGGCAAGCCGCCCGATCGCGACCACCCAGCCCGCGGAGGCAACCCCGATCGCAGACGCCGCGGCAAGCCGCCCCCTCGCCACCACCCAGCCCGGACGCAACCCCGATCGCCGGCGCGACGCGTTCCTGCAGCGGATCGATGTCACCCAGAACGGCAGCCGCGTCCACTACGTCGCGATCGCCACGCTCCAGCAGGACCTCGCCGCCAGGCCGACCATCCAGGCCCAACCGGTCACCTGCGAGAACGACTCCGCCGGCGCCGCCCAGATCCGCCTGGCCGATGGCAGCACCGACCAGATCGCCTGGCAGCCCGAAGAGGTTTACGAGCAGCGCGGCTCCGACCTCCAGGCCGGCCAGATGCAGACCGACGGCCTTATGGCCCTGGTCCGCGTCAACCAGGCAGGCCGGATCGTCGGCTATGTCCTGGGCGAAGGGACCTACCTCAAGTGGGGCGACAAAGTGCTCGTCCAGGCCAAAGGCAGCGTCTGTGTCACGGCCGACGCCGATGGCGTGAAACTCTTCGGCCAGCAACAGTCCCGCAAGGGCCTGTCACCGACCAAACCCGTCGGCGCAAAGACATACAAGCCGCTGGCCAGATAGCGAGGGAACCGGGTCGGGCCCGGCCTTGAACTGGAATGGTGAACGCACAAGACGTGATACGCAGTGGCGGGCGCAGGTGCCATGGTCCTGCGCTGTTGCAGGACCATGCTGTCGCTCCCGCTGGAGATAATCGGAAACGCTCCAACCGCTAACCTCTGCCCGCCGTCCTACAGCAACCCTCGGAACACCCTGCACACCTCATCCACCTCCACCTCCGACAGGTTCGGATGGAACGGCAGCGCAATCGTCCGGTCCGCTATCCGCTCTGTCACGGGGAAGTCGCCCTTCTTGAAACCGAACTTCTCCGCGTAGAACGGCTGCAGATGGATCGGCGCGAAGTAATTGTTGCAGCCGATGTGCCGCTCGCGCAGCTGCTGCAGGATCCGGTCGCGGTCCTTGCCCTCATACGTGTCCGCCAGCTTCACCACGAACACAAACCACGACATCTTCACGTGCGGCGCAATCTTCTGGAAATGGATCCGCTTCTCCTCGCCCAGCCGCGACAGGTACATCTCCGCCACCTTGGCCCGCTTGGCGACAAACTCATCCACCCGCGCCAACTGGCTCGTACCCAGAGCCGCCAGGATGTCCGGCATCCGGTAGTTGTACCCCAACCGCGGATGCGCCAACCACCCGCTCGTCGGGTCCCGACCCTGGTTGCGCATCGAACGCGCCAACATCGCCACCTGGTCGTCGTTGGTGATCAGTACCCCGCCTTCGCCGGTCGTCATCTGTTTGTTCGGGTAGAACGCGAACAAGCCCACGTCGCCCAGCATCCCCGCCGGCCGGCCCTTATAGCTCGCCCCGATCGCCTCGCACGAATCCTCGATGATCTTGAGGTCGTGCCGCCGCGCAATCTGACAGATCGTATCCATCTCCGCCGGTTGACCGAACACATCGACGGGTATAATAATCTTTGTTCGAGCCGTTACGGCCGCAGCAACTTTGGCCGGATCGATGTTCCAGGTCTCCGGATCGATATCCGCGAAGACCGGCGTGGCATTCTCGAACAGCACGCAGTTCGCCGTCGCGATGAAGGTGAACGGACTGGTGATCACCTCGTCGCCCGGGCCCACGCCATACGCCCGCACCGCCAGATGCAGGCCGGCGGTACCGCTGTTCAGCGCCACCGCGTGCTTGCAGCCGAACCGGGCGCAAAACGCTTGCTCGAATTTCGGGATCGCCGGCCCCAATGACAGTTGCGGGGTCTGCAGCACAGCCACCACGGCATCAATGTCGGCCTGGCAGATGTCGGGCCGCGAGAGCGGAATTTCACGAAATGTCGTCATGATCCAGAGGACCTCCGGTCGCGTATTAGATAACGTACGTCTTTCGCTATTCTTCGGCCGAATGCTCAGATAACATGTGGTGCAAAACAAGTTGATGTCGACAATGAACGATATTGTTATAGTGCAGACCGATCGCCATCGCCAGTCCGAATGTCCCTGAGCGATTCGCGACGGTCCCGCACGTCAGTCCACCGCTTCCACAGGAAGGAACCGCACCCGCATATGAAGAGCAATAACCATCGGGCCCTGCTGGATCAGATCCAGCAGCGCAAGGCACACGTCGGCGTCATCGGTTTGGGCTATGTCGGCCTGCCCCTGGTACGCGAATTCTGCGCCGGCGGCTTCAACGTCACCGGCTTTGACGTCGACAACGCCAAGGTCAAAGCCCTCAATAATGGCTGCAGCTACATCAAGCACATCCCCTCCTCGATGGTCCAGGACATGCTCGATACCAAGCGCTTCCGCGCCACCGCCGACATGTCCAAACTCTCTAAGGCCGACGCCATTATCATTTGCGTGCCGACTCCTCTGACTCGTACGAAAGACCCCGACCTCCAGTTCGTCGAGAACACCGCCCGCGCAATCGCCGCGACCCTCCGCCCGGGCCAACTCGTCTCGCTGGAATCGACCACCTACCCCGGCACCACCCGCGACATCGTCCTGCCGATCCTCGAGGCCACCGGCCTCAAGGTCGAAAAGGACTTCTGGCTGGCCTTCAGCCCCGAGCGAGAGGATCCAGGCCGCAAAGACCACTCCACCCGCACGATCCCCAAACTCGTAGGTGGCATTGGCCCCCAGAGCCTCACCCTCGCCCACACCCTCTACGGCTCCGTGGTCGAAAAGGCCATCGCCGTCGAGTCCTGCGAGGTCGCCGAGGCCGCCAAGGTCGTCGAAAACGTCTACCGCTGCGTCAACATCGCCCTGGTCAACGAACTCAAGATGATCTTCGACGCCATGGGCATCGACATCTGGCAGGTCATCGCCGCCGCCAGCACCAAGCCCTTCGGCTTTCAGCCGTTCTACCCAGGCCCCGGCCTCGGCGGCCACTGCATCCCCATCGACCCGTTCTACCTCTCCTGGAAGGCCAAGGAATTCGAACAGTCGGCCAAGTTCATCGAACTGGCAGGCCAGATCAATACCTCCATGCCCGACTACGTGATCGAAAAGGTCGTCCGCGCCGTCAACGACGCCGGCAAAAGCATCAAGGGCGCCAAAGTCCTCGTGCTCGGCCTGGCCTACAAAAAGGACGTCGACGACCTCCGCGAGAGCCCCTCGGTCACGCTCATCGAGATGCTCAGGAAACGCGGCGCCAAGGTCGATTACAACGACCCCTACATCCCGAAGACCCATCGCCAGCGAGAGCACGACCTGCGGATGAGCAGCAAGAAACTCGACGAGAAGATGCTCAAAGGCTACGACTGCGTCCTGATCGCCACCGACCACTCGTGCTACGACTATAACTTCATCGTCAGGCACGCCAGCCTCGTCGTCGATACCCGCAACGCCTGCGCCAAGGTCAAGACCGGCCGCAACAAGATCGTCAAGGCATAGCGGCCAAAACCAACACCTGCACAACAGCAAGGACACGGCTGGGCGCCCCAAAGCAGCCCAGCCGTGCCTGTTTCGTTGTTGCCGCCCTTGCTGCCAACAGCCCCGCGCGGTAAGTAACCCGCCATGGCTGAACCGGAAAATATCCAGATCCAACGCCGCGACGACCAGCCCCGTCTGCCACGCCTGCTGGCCCTTCGCCCGGTCACCTCCGAGGCCTGCTGGGACCTGCAGCAACAGACCCGCCGGTTCTACGGCGATTACATTGGCCTGGGCGAACCCGGCCTGCACATCGAACCGACTGGCACCATCCTGCTGATCTTCCGCAATGACGGCCCCGACCTCCTGATCCGCGCCACCCCCCAGCCGCAAATCTGGGCCAACAAGCCCCGCGCCGTGATCGAAGTCCCCGACCTGTCCACCGTCCGCCAACGCCTCGACGACCAGAGGATCCCTTACCAGCCGATCCAGGCCCTCAACGGCATCGACCAGCGGATCGGCCTGTGGGACCCTTCGGGCAACCGCTTGGAGGTCAAACGCTTGTGGCGGACCTGGTAAAACCCCTCCCTGCGGAACCTCTCACCCTGCCATTGCTGATGTTGCTGATATTGCGCCCTGCCGTCCCTGCTCCCCCCACCTCTGTCTCCAACCCCATCCCGGGAAAATCCTGTATAGTCGCCAGCTCGCCTAGCCGATACACTTATGACTCGCCCGTTGCCGCGGGGGTTTCGCAAAAAGCCGCATCTTAGGTCTTGCAATCGCTTGACATGTCGTATACCATCATAGTGCCTCCAGTGGCCAACTGGTTATTGCCGAGCTGTTCCCCGGCAAGGTAAAGCACGGCAATATGTGAATTCCGGCCAGTTTTCAACAAGCGATAGCTGAACACGTCCGGATTCGTAAGATGATATCCCTTAGACCGGTGATTGGATTGGGGGGCGGGATTGGATCCGGCAAGAGCCGTGTCGCACGGATCCTGACTGACTTAGGCGCTGCCTGGATCAATGCGGATGACTTGGCTCGCGAGGCTTTCCTGGCCGACGATGTCAAAAACGCCATCCGCTCTCTGTGGGGCGAACAGGTCTTCCTTCCAGACGGCCAGGTAGACCGCCGGGCGATTGCCGCGCGGGTCTTTGCCAGCCGTAGCGACCTCCGCCGTCTGGAAATGGTGATCCACCCGTGGATTGCCCGTCGTCGTGCCCGGATTTTCACTACGCTGGCGCAGCGGCAGGACCTGATGGCATTCGTGGCGGACAGTCCTCTGCTGTTCGAGGCAAACCTGGACGCCGAATGCGACTTCGTCCTTTTTGTCGACTGCCGGCTCGACATCCGGGTCCAACGGCTCGCAGCTAGCCGCGGTTGGAGCCCCCAGGAACTCGCTCGGCGGGAAGCCCGGCAGCTCCCGCTGGACTTCAAACGTGACCGCGCGGACTATGTTGTCAACAACAACTCCGATGCCGACACGCTGGCCCGGGAGGTCCGGGACGTTTTTGCCAGGATGATCCGCCCTGTATGTGCATAAGCCATACCACCCTCCGGGTGCGCCGCTGAGGCGATGGTGACTGGGGTTCGCGATAGATCTCCATACCGTACCGTTAGTACACAAGCACAGGCAGAATGCGACGCAAGAAACCATTCTGAGACAATCTAGGAAAGTTAACCCTTACACGTGAGTTAAGCAGGAGGATGTACAGATGGCCAAGGCCAGTTCCACCAAGGCCAGTTCCACCAAGGCCAGGTCCCGCAAACGCAGCAGCGACGAAGCCACCGAGGAAGTGACCCCGCAGGAGCAGACGCCGGTTCAGCCCCAGCCTGAACCCACCCCCGTCGCCGCCCCCGCGCCCGTCGCCAGCCAGCCGGAGCTGCCGCCGCCGCAGGCCCAGCCCCTCAGCGATAGCGCCGCGTTCGATCTTTCCCTCGAAGACGAAACCCATCAGAAATACGAGCAAATCAAACGCGGCGAACTGCACCTCTCCGAGCTGCAGAAGATGACCGTCCCCGATCTGCACAAACTCGCCAAGGACGCCGGGCTGGTCGAATACAGCTCGCTCAAGAAGCAGGAACTCATCTTCCAGATTCTTAAGCGACGCATTCAGGCTACCGGCATGATGTACGGCGAGGGCGTCCTGGAGGTCCTGCCTGACGGCTTCGGCTTCCTGCGCAGCCCCGAGTACAACTACCTGCCCAGCCCCGACGATATCTACGTCAGCCCCTCCCAGATCCGCCGCTTCGGACTGCGGACCGGCCACACCGTCGCAGGCCAGATCCGCCCGCCCAAAGAGTCCGAACGCTACTTCGCCCTCCTGCGCGTCGAGGCCATCAACTTCGAAGACCCCGACATGGTCTCCGACAAGACCATCTTCGAAGACCTCACCCCGCTGCACCCGGATACCCGCCTCTTCCTGGAGACCGCCCAGAACGAACTCAACATGCGGATCGTCGATATGGTCACCCCCGTCGGCAAGGGCCAGCGCATGCTCATCGTCGCCCCCCCACGGACCGGCAAGACCGTCCTGCTCCAGAAGATGGCCAACGCCTTCTCCAAGAACCACCCCGAGGCCTACGTGATCATCCTGCTGATCGACGAACGCCCCGAGGAAGTCACCGAAATGGAACGCGCGACCACCGCCGAGGTCGTCTCCAGTACCTTCGATGAGCCCGCCAGCCGCCACATCCAGGTCGCCGAAATGGTCATCGAAAAGGCCAAACGCATGGTCGAGTACGGCCGCGACGTCGTGATCTTGCTCGACTCGATCACCCGTCTGGCCCG
>JANYLN010000331.1 GCA_025357795.1 Planctomycetota bacterium | reverse complement strand
CGGGCCAGTCCGCTGTAGGCGACATCTTCAACTGGTTCGTCAACTACATCCAGCCCTGCGGCAAGGCTGGCACACACGAGGCCCTGACTGAGGAAGCCGCCAAACTCAGGCCGGGCGCCTCGGGTCTGCTCGCCCTCGACTGGAACAACGGCAACCGCACAATTCTGGTCGACCAGCGCTTGACGGGCCTGCTGCTCGGCCAGACGTTGTACACCACGCCGGCGGAAGTCTACCGCGCGCTGATCGAGGCGACCGCCTTCGGCGCCCTGACGATCATCAACCGTTTCGAGGAGTACGACGTCTGCGTGCGGCAAGTGATCAACTGCGGCGGCATCGCCGAGAAGAACCCGATGGTCATGCAGATCTACGCCGACGTGCTCGGTCGGCCGATGAAGGTCAGCCGGTCCGGCCAGACCTGCGCCTTAGGTGCGGCGATCGCCGGCGCGGTTGTTGCGGGCAAGCAGGCGGGCGGCTACGCGACCATCGAGCAGGCCCAGAAGGCCATGACCGGCCTCAAGAAGAAGGTCTTCACGCCGAACGCCAAGGCCCATGCCGCCTACCAGCGGCTCTACAAGATCTACCGCCAGTTGCACGATGCGCTGGGCACCAAGGAGTGGCAGGGCAGCCTGTACAACGTGATGAAGGACCTGCTGGAGATCCGGGCGGCGGCCAGAAAGTAGCCCTATGCTGAAAGAACTCAAGGAACAGGTCTGCCGAGCGAACCTTCAGTTGGTGAAGGAGGGGCTGGTCATTCACACCTGGGGCAACGTCAGCGGCATCGACCGCGCCTCGGGTTGTGTCGTGATCAAGCCGTCCGGTGTGGCCTATGACGGCATGCAGCCCTGTCAGATGGTGGTGGTCTCGCTTGAGACCGCCGAGGTCCTCGAGGGCGATCTCAAGCCCAGTTCCGACACGCCGACGCACCTGGAACTCTACCGTGCCTTTCCGGCCATCGGTGGTATCGTCCACACGCACAGCCTGCACGCCACCGCCTGGGCGCAGGCCCACCGGGAGATTCCGCCGCTAGGTACGACCCACGCCGATTATTTCTACGGCGCGGTACCATGCACGCGTCTTCTGACGCCTGACGAGATCCGCGGCGCGTACGAGGCCCACACAGGCAAGGTGATCATCGAACGTTTCGCTCACATCAACCCACTGGAATCGCCCGCCGTACTGGTTGCCGAGCACGGCCCATTCACCTGGGGCAAGTCCGCCGATGATGCCGTCCACAACGCCGTCGTGCTGGAGTTCCTGGCGAAGATGGCGAGCGAGACGATCCGCATTGCGGGTCATGTCGAGACCATGCAGCCGGAGCTGCTGAAAAAGCACTTCTATCGCAAGCACGGAACGGGTGCGTACTACGGGCAGATGTGACAACGGCAAGGGCTTCAAGCCCGGACTCCGGAACGCATTTTCTCCAAATGCAGGCCACTGGATCAGTGCACGTCGTCACGGCTGTGTGACCTGGTTTGCCTGTTCGATCGGCAGGAACCCGAACTTCTGGTAGATCCGCTGGGCCTTGCTGCTACGCAGGAACAGCATGAAATCGCGAGCGGCTTGGGAGTGCGTGGCGTCGCGGAACCTGCTCCCCAAAAGTTGATCCATCGGTTATGAGAGTCTCTATGGCTTGGCTCACTTTTCGCGAAGCTCCGCGGCCGAAAGGCCCTGGCTGGCAACGCCTTCCAGCTCCATCCGAATCGCCAGGAACTGCAGTAGATCCCGTAGCGAAAGGATACCCACCAGTCGGCCGTCCTGTGCGACCATCACACGGCTTATGTGCGTGTGGTTCATCAGGCTGAGCACCTTGAGGGCGTCGGTATCAGGGCTGACGGTATTGGCCGCGGCGCAGTGTTGCGCGATATCGCGAACCGTGGTGCTGCTCCACCGCTCCCGCGGCACGCTCTTGATCTCCTGCATCGTGACGCACCCAGCTAGCATCCCGTCTTCGACGATGGGGAACATCTTATGGTGGAAGCGCAGCAGGTAGTCCTCAACCAGCCGTTCGACCGTCGTGTCGAACGTGACCGCCATAGGGTTCGGGTTCATGAACTGCTTGATGGGTGTGCCCTCCAGCGACTGGCGGATCAGTAACTGCTGGTAGGATGCCGTCGCTGCGTTTCGCAGGAACACCCCGATCAGGAAGGACCAGATCCCGCCCAGCCAGTCATACAGCAGGAACCTCGCCACGCCCAGGATGATCAGCAGCATGCCGAAGCTCGCGCCGATCCGTGATGCCGTCCGCGTCGCTGCAAGAAGGTCGCCCCGCCAGCCCCACAGGATCGCCCGCAGCAATCGGCCGCCGTCCAGCGGAAACCCCGGGATCAGGTTGAAGATCGCCAGGATCGCGTTGATCATCGCCATATACCACAGCACGCCGACCACCGGCAGGGGCCATAACGCCCCGTCCGCCAGGATGTACAGCCCATAGCTGATCCCCGCGATCAGCAGGCTGGTCAGCGGTCCCACGCCCGCCACCAGGAACTCCACCTTGGCGCTGCGCGGCTCATCCTCCATCTCTGCCACGCCGCCGAAGATGAACAGCGTGATGCCCTTGATTGGCAGGCCGTACGCCCGCGCCACCAGCGCGTGACTGAACTCGTGCACCAGGATCGACAGGAACAGCCCGGCCGCCCCGGCAATGCCCATCCACCAGTAGACCGCCTTCGGCAGCCCGCTGATCTGGTCAGGAAACAGCCCCCGCGCCAGCGACCAGGTCACCAGCACAGCGATGACCAGCCAGCTCAGATCGACGCGGACCGCGACGCCAAACAGGGAAAAGAGCCTGAATCGTCTGCCGAACATGACCTTGCTTCCCCTGCGCTTTGCCGCGCACGGTCCTGGCGAGCCCCGCTGCACGATTGCGCTAGCCAACGTTCATGCCATGCCTACACTTGATTCTAGGGGGCCGGTTCTAACGAAGGGCCGTTGCAGGACCAGCGTCCAGGAGATTCGTCGAAGCCCGGCCCTTGGCGACGCCCCGGCAACTCCCTATGCTCTACGGCTATACAAGGAGCGATCGACGTGTCCGACGCTGACAGACAAGGTTCCTCGAACGTCTCCCCGCCCGATTGGCAGCAGGCCCTGCGCAGCCACCCGCGCAGCTGGCAGAACAACCTCTATGTCTATCCCGTGCTCAGTCGCCGGGCCCGCGGCATCAGCATCGGCATCAACATCAACCCCGACCAGGCATGCAACTTCCGCTGCGTCTACTGCCAAGTCAACCGCAGCGGCACGCTCCGCTCGCCCAGGGTCGATCCTGCCATCCTGCGGCATGAACTCGACCAGATGCTCGACCAGGTCGTCAGCGGGGCGCTCTTCGAGGAAAAGCCCTTCGCCGATGCCCCGCAGGCCATGCGACACGTGTCGGATATTGCCTTCAGCGGCGATGGCGAACCCACGCTCTCCAATGCCTTTCCTGAGGCGGCCCGCATCGTCGTGGCCGCTCGCCAGTCGCACCCGCTCCCAGCGGACAGGAAGATCGTTGTGTTGACTAACGCGGGCTTTCTCGACAGGCCCGGCGTGCAGGAGGCCCTGGATCTGTTGCACGGGCATGGCGGTGTGCTCTGGGCGAAACTCGATGCCGGTACCGATCAGCATTTCCGCCGGATGAATCGCTGCGCCATCTCGTTCGGCAAAACCCTCGCGAACATCACCCTCGCCGCCAAGCGCTGGCGCGTGCTGATCCAGTCGATGTGGCTGCGCTGCGAGGACCGCGACCCCGACCCCGCCGAGGTCGAAGCCTTCGCCGATCGGCTCAACGAAATCGTTCAGGCCGGCGGCATGCTGCAGGCCGTCCAGATCTACACGCTCGCCCGCCCCCCTGCGGAGAACTACGTCTCCGGCGTGCCCGAGCCGCTGCTTCGCCGGATCGGCGACACCATCGCCAGCCGCACACGCCTGCCGGT
>JANYLN010000329.1 GCA_025357795.1 Planctomycetota bacterium | reverse complement strand
CTTCGCCCCCACGAGCAACTGCTGCAGGTGATCGTGCAGGATCCGCGCCAACTGCTGCCGTTCCCGTTGCTCGGCCTGGGTCAGCTCGACGGCGAGTCGTTGCAGCTGGCCTGCGCGGTGCTCCGCCTCCGCCGTACGCGCCGCCACCCGCTGCTCCAGTGTCTGATTGGCCGCCTGAAGCTCTCGCCGGCTCTCGCGCAGAGCATGCTCCGACTGCTTGCGCTCGGTGATGTCCATGTTCACGCCGACCATCCGCAACGGCTGGCCCCGCTCATCCCGGAACACCTGCCCCCGAGCCCCGACCCAGTGGATGGACCCATCCGGCCAGACGACGCGGTACTCCGTGTTGTACTCGGCATTTCCAGCCAGCGCGTTCTGAATCGCCTGCTCCGTCTCCTCGATGTCATCCGGATGCACCCGCCGCCGCCAGGCCTCGTATGTGTCGAGGAACTCCCCCGCCCGCACGCCGTAAATGGCCTCCAACCCGTCGGTCCAGATCGTCCCTTTCGTGCGCGCATCCCACTCGAACGTGCCGACACAACCAGCCTTCTGCGCCAGCTCCAGCCGCTGCTTGGCACGCGTCAGATCGGCCTCGGCCTGCTTGCGCTGCATGGCATAGCGAATCGCCCTGGCCAGCAGCCGACCATCGGTCTGGCCTTTGACGAGGTAATCCTGGGCACCCCGCCGCACCGCCTCGAGCCCTGTGGCCTCATCATCGGTTCCCGTCAGCACGATGATCGGCACGCCAAACGCCTGCTCGTGGGCTCGGCTGACCGTGTCCAGGCCTTGGCTGTCCGGCAACGACAGATCCAGCAGCAGCACGTCGAATGGCTGCGTTGTCAGCCGGCCCAGGGCGGCCTTGAGACTCTCCTCGTGCGTCATCTCGAACCGAGCGGCAGAGATCTCCCGCAGACTCTCGGCCAGCAGCCGGGCGTCCCCTGCGTTATCCTCCGCCAACAGAATGCGTATCAGATGGTCATCCATGATTACCGTTCTTTGGCAACTTGACGATCGACAGCCAGAAGTCTTCGATGGCCTTGACTACGTTCAGGAACTGGTCCAGGTCGATGGGCTTGGTGATGTAGCAGTTGGCGTGCAGGTCGTAGGCCTTGAGCACGTCCTCTTCCGCTCGCGAGGTCGTCATGACCACCACCGGGATCCGCCGCAGGCACGGGTCGGCCTTGATTTCGGCCAGGACCTGCCGCCCGTCCTTTTTGGGCAGGTTGAAATCCAGCAGGATCAAGTCGGGCCGGGGCGCGTCCTTGTAGGAGCCCCGCCGGCATAGGAACTCGATCGCTTCGGCGCCATCCTCGACGACGCTCAGATGGTTGACAACCTTGCCGTCCTTCAAGGCTTCCTGCGTCAGGCGAATGTCGCCGGGATTATCTTCGACCAACAGGATTTCTATAGGCGTTGCCGCTTGATAGCCCTTATCCATGAACATACTCCAAACTGACCCTGCGTATCCGACAAAACGACTTCATCCACCTCTGCCGCTACATCGTTCGCTACGCGTCCAGCGTACAGAAGAACGTCGAGCCCTGCCCCAGACAGCCTTCTACCCAGATTCGGCCGCCGTGCCGCTCCACGATCCGCTTGCAGATCGCCAGGCCGATTCCCGTCCCCGCATACTGCTTGCGGCTGTGCAGTCGCTGAAAGATAAGGAATATCTGCTCGGCATACTGCGGGTCAATACCAATCCCATTATCCTTGATGCAGAAGACCCATTCGGCATCCTTCTGCCACGCCGCCACGTGAATCCGGCAAGGCCGGTCCGTACACCGGAACTTGATCGCGTTGCCGATGAGGTTCTGAAACAACTGCAGCAGCTGTGTGCCGTCCGCCTGCACCGTAGGAAGCGGATCGTGCGTGATGACCGCCCCGCTCTCCGCAATCGACGCCGAGAGGTTCCTCATGACACGCCCCAGAACCATTTCAACTTCAACAGGTTCGGCCGGTTTGCCTCGCATGTTGATGCGGGAGTAGTCCAGCAGGTCCGAGATCAGCCGCGACATGCGGGTGGAACCATCGACGGCAAAGTCGATGAATTCCCGTCCGGCCGGGTCGATCTTGTCCTTGTACCGCCGCTCGATGAGCTGCAGGTACCCCGCCACCATCCGCAGCGGCTCCTGCAGGTCGTGGCTGGCAACGTAGGCGAACTGCTCCAGGTCCTGGTTGGAACGCTGGAGGTCCTCGCTCACCTTCCGCAGGGCATCTTCTCCCTGCTTGCGCTCCGTGATGTCCATGTTGACGCCAACAAAGCGGACCGCCCGGCGGCTTGAACCTTCTCCCTCGAAGTGCGCACGCCCGTGGGATGCCACCCAGTGTACCGATCCGTCCCCCCAGATAACACGGTACTCCTCGTGATACGCTCCGCCATCCTTTCCCGCGATCGCCTGCCGCACAGCCTCATCCGTGGCGGCGCGGTCCTCGGGGTGGATGAGGCTGATGACCGTGTCGTACCGGACCTGGTCTCCAGCCGGCACGCCGAAGAGGTCCCGGCAGCGATCATCCCAGAACACCTCGCCGCTGTCGAAGCGATAGTCCCAGGCCCCCAGGTCCGCCGCCTCCATCGCCAACCGGCGCTGCTCGGCGGCCTCGCGCAGTTCCTGTTCCGCCCTCGCGCGGGCAAGCCGCAACCGGATCGCCGTGATTCCATAGGCAAGGTCGCTGGCAAGGTCGCTCAGCAGTTGCACTTCGTCCTCGACAAACGGATCCGGGGACTTGCAGTAGATCGTCAAGGCGCCAAAGACCCCGCCGTCGGCCATGAGAGGAAGAACGATGGAGGACGCGTACCCGCGTTTCAGTGCCTCCTCGCGCCATGGTTCAAACCGGGGGTCAGTCTGCATGTTGCAGCACATGCTCGGCTTGCCCGTGCGGATGGCCGTGCCGGTCGGCCCCTGACCCCGCTCGGTATCCGCCCACGTAATGCGCAACGCGTCGATGTACCCTTCATCGAACCCGGCATACGCTACGGGGCGAACGGTCTTGTTCGCGTCCTGCTCGGTATAACCGACCCATGCCATCGCATGACCACACCCCTCCACGATGACCCGGCACACTTCCCCTATGTACTGCTGTTCGTCCTTGGCACGGAGCATCGCCTGGTCGCTCTGGCTCAGGGCCTTGAGTGTTCGGTTCAGCCGGTGCAGTTCCTCTTCCCTTTTCTTGCGCTCGGTGATTTCGCGGAAATAGACGAACAGGCCGTCCGAGGACGGATAGGCGTGGGCCTCCACCCAGCGA
This sequence comes from Planctomycetota bacterium, assembly GCA_025357795.1. Taxonomy (GTDB): domain Bacteria; phylum Planctomycetota; class Phycisphaerae; order UBA1845; family JANYLN01; genus JANYLN01. The sequence goes on along the minus strand of JANYLN010000329.1, from coordinate 1,384 downwards.
CTCGTAGCGGGCGAGTACACCTCGAAATGAACGGCAACCCCCTCGCGCATCGCCTTGCGGTACTGTATCTCGAATACCGAGCCCCGAGCCTTCGGCAGCGCGTCCCAATACACACGCCCCACCATGCTGCTGGCTTCCACGCCGAAGTATTCCGCGGCATTGCGGTTCATCTGCGTGAAGCACCATCCCCTATCCATCGCATAATAGGAATCCGAAATACTCTCCAGCAAGGTCGACACCTGGCGGTGCGCCTCCCGAGCGGCCTCTTCCGCCCGCCTGCGCTGGCTCATGTCGCCGTGGATCCGCCGATACGCCCAGCTAAGAAACCCCAGGTTCAGCAGCGCCGTCAGGATGAACGTCACCGTCCGCAGAATCGTGGCCCGTTCTGCTCGGCCGCCCGCCTGATGAAACTCGGCCTCCTCCTCGACCCTCATCCTCGCCACTTCGGACCGGATCGATTCCATGATCCGCCTGCCCCGATCCGACCGCACAATGACCAGCGCCGGCTCCAGCCCTTGCTCTCGCCGAACCTGGATCGTCTGATCGACTTCGGACAACTTTTCCTGGACAAGCGTCGTAACCCTTGCTACAGGCTCGGCCGGAAGATGGCCGGTCGTCACCAGGTGACCAAGCCCTTTGAGATGCTCATGGACTTCCGGAAGGGCATGGTTGTAAGACTCGAGGTACTGATCCTGTCCGGTCAGGAGGTAACCCCATTGCCCCGTTTCGGCAGCCTCCACGGTCCAAAGCACATGGTCCAACTCTTCGATGACCGACCGCTGTTCGGTCAGCGCGCGCGTACTGTCCTGAGCGATACGGCCTACCCACCAGGTAAAGGCGGTACTGCCCACCAGCAGGCCTGCCGCGGTCAGGAATAGAATCCCAACCAGTGGCCCAACACTGTTCTTGTTCTCGCCGGGTCCCAAATCAACCCCTAGTCCAGACACGACTCCAACCAACTGCGCATATAGCGCTTCACGTTCCAATGCACGCGGCCACTGCCTTGGGTACTGCAAGGCAGACCAATCCGCAGAATACCTCATCGCTTCTCGGATGCATATCGGGAACATACCCCTAGTGATCCTAAGGGAATCCCCTACCCCCGCCAGAGGTGAGTATAAGGAAGCCTAACTTTCCAGTCTGACAAGCCGATGACCTTGCCCGCCTTTCGCATGCGCCTGCACCGGGCGATTCAGACGCTCCGCTCCCTGTTTGCCGCGCCAAAACCAAACCCCCTGGTGTAGTGATTCATGCAGATGCCACATTATTCAGGACCGCCCTGGCGCGACGGACTTTTTCCAGGATGTCTTTCGCCTTAGCCGTCCATGTGAAGATGTGCGCATCCTGATTGTACCTGTCGATATTGTGCCTGTCGATGTAGTCC
>JANYLN010000270.1 GCA_025357795.1 Planctomycetota bacterium | reverse complement strand
GGTTGCTCTTGGGCTGGGTGGGTTTTTCCTGGATGCCGACGACGGCCTCCCCGTCGAGTTCGGCCACGCCGAAACGCTGCGGGTCGCAGACCTCCTTGAGCAGGATCTTCGCGCCGCGGCGCTGGGTGAAGAAGTCCCCGGTGGCGCGGCAGATGTTCTTCTCGATGATGTTGTCGCCTAGGATGACGGCGATCTTGTCGCCGTCGGCGAAGTGTTGGGCCAGTCGCAGGGCATCGGCGATGCCGCCCTCGCCCTCCTGGTAGGTGTAGTGCAGGTCATCGAGGCCGAAGTCCTTGCCGTTGCCCAGCAGGCGCAGGAAGTCGCCGGCGTGGTTGCCGCCGGTGACGATCATGATGTCGCGGATGCCGGCATTGACCAGGCACTCGATCGGGTAGTAGATCATCGGCTTGTTGTACACGGGGAGCAGGTGCTTGTTGGTGATACGCGTCAGCGGCGCCAAGCGAGTCCCCAAGCCTCCCGCCAGAATCACTCCCTTCATGTCCTCACCCGTCCTTTCTCGCCCAGCTATAGGGGATATCGTTTGTATGCGGATCGACCCGGTACTCGTCCGGGTTCTTGTACTGATAGGGCTGCGTCGGGCAGTTGATGACGATCGCCTCGCGGTCGCTGATGCACTTGAAGCCGTGGTAGACCATCGGGGGGATCTGCACGAGGATCTGGTTGTTCTCGCCGAGGAAGAACTCGTTGACCTCGCCCCGGGTGGGCGAGTCGTCGCGCGGGTCGTACAGCACGACCTTCATCATCCCCGAGACGACCACGAAGTGATCCCACTGCAGCCGATGGTAATGCCAGGCCTTGACCACGCCGGGGTAGGCGGTGGTCAGGTAGACCTGCCCGAAGCCCTTGTAGATCGGGTCATCGCAGCGGAGCATCTCCATCAGCCGGCCGCGCTCATCACAGAGCGTGCGCAGCTGCTTGACGGCCACATCCTTGATCATGCTTGGCTCCTTGTCAGATCCACGGGCGATGCCGGGTCATGGACCGCGCCGACCCGTTCGGCGTGCGGAGTACGGGCCTGGCCGGCCCGCAGTTCGGCGGCCTCGTGGGCCAGCAGCCGGGCTAGCGGCACGCGGCGCCGGCCGCCGAGGGAGACGATCGTCCAGAATAGGATCTTGAGGTCCAGCCAGAGCGAGAAGTGCTTGACGTAGGCCAGGTCGTAGAAGATCCACTGGTGGAAGTCAGCGTCATTCTCGCGGTCGCGGCAGATCTGCCAGAGGCCGGTGATCCCAGGCCGGACCGACAGGCGGGCGCGGCGCCAGGCGACGCAGATCTGGTTCTCGCGGAAGGGGCTGGGGCGCGGGCCGACCAGGCTCATCTGGCCGGCCAGGACGTTGAGCAGCTGGGGCAGCTCGTCGATGTTGGTGGCCCGCAGGATCGCCCCAATGGGCGTGACACGCGGGTCGTGGGCCATCTTGAACTGCGGGCCGTCGACTTGGTTCTGGGTGTACATCTCTCGCTGCTTGTTGTGGGCGTCGGCGCTCATCGTGCGGAACTTGATGCAGCCGAACTCGCGGCCGGCCTCGCCTTCGCGGCGGTGCAGGAAGAACAGCGGGCCGCGCGAGGTTCCCTTCACCAGGACCGCTGTGACCAGCAGCAGTGGCAGGAGCAGCAGCAGGCCCAGGGTCGAGAGTGTGAGGTCGGCGGCGCGTTTGAGGGCGAGTTCGACCCGTCGCCGGGCACTGCGCTGCCGGCGCGGCAGGTCGGCGACGGTCATGTGCCGGGAGACGCAACTGTCCGGCGCGCGGACCGACAGGTGCTCGGCCGGGCGCTCGGTCCCGGTCGCCGGGTGCGCCTGCTCGCCGGCAACGATTTCGCTGCAGAGGCTGGCGGCGGGGGCGACCCGCGCCCCGGCCAGGACCACGGACCGGGCGACGACGGCCTGCGGGCCGATCCAGGCGCCCGCGCCGATCAGCGCGGGGCCGATGACGGTGACGCCGGCTTCGATGACCACGCGGTCGTGCAGGATCGCCGGGCCGATCAGCCGGGCGGTAGCGGCGATGCGGCAACTGCGGCCGGCGAAGACGCCTGGCCGGACCTCGGTCAGACCGGGCGGGGGCACTTCCAGCAGGGCATCCACGGACTGCTCCGCGAGGGTCAGCACGCCGGCGGGCTCGGCCAGGTCGGCCATGTCGGTGGCGACCGGCAGGTCCTGGGTCAGCAGGCCGCGGGTCGCCAGCTGGCTGCGCAGCTCGCCGAGGGTGGTGAAGGTCAGACCCTGCAGGGCCCGGGCCGGTACCACCGCGCACAGGACCGTGCCGGCGGAGGGGCCGGACCAGGTCGCGGGGTTGTAGACCCGCTGCACGCTGCGGATGCGGCCCGTGGCGTCGCACTCGACACGTTCGCTGGCGCCGACACCGCTGTGGCCGATGGCGACCGCGTAGGTCCCCCCGAGACAGGCGCGACTGCGTTCGGCAATGGCGGCGAAGTCATAGCCGGCCAGGGGCCAGCGGCGCGGTTCGATCAGCAGGAGATAATCGCCGGGCTCGGAACCGGCCAGCGCCTCGCCCAGGGCCGCCGGTTGGAGCAGTCGCAGCGACGCGGCCCGGCTCTTCCAGTCATAGGTGACGCCGTCAGCCGCCAGGACGATCGTGCGGCCCGTGCTGTGCGCGCTGACCATGGCGACCAGTTGGTCCAGCAGCAGGCCGGCGCCCAACGGCAGCATCAGGACCGACCCGCAGGCCGAACCGGCGGGCGCGAAGCCCAGCGGGCTGTCCAGCAGGACCGGCGTGAGGTAACGGCTGGCCCGAGATAACCCCTTGAGCGAGTCGGACCAGGCCGGCGAATTGTGCAAGGATCTGGGCATCGCGAGTGTTCTCGAAGAACGGACAAGTACAACCGTCAGCGGCTATTCGTTGCTTGTCACTTGTAACGCCAACAACGACGATATCCTACGCATCATGAGACGCCTTTATTGCGTCTTGGTCAGCATCCGCGGACTCCCCGAGGGGTCCGGCAGGGAATGGATCGATCCGGTCGTCAGGAGCATCTCCAGCAGGTTGGGCGCCGTGCGGCGTTGCGGCGGCAGGGCCCAATAGCTCTGCTGCATGTCTGCGGCGCTGGCAGCGTCCTGCGGGAGGCAGACCGTGTCGCGCATCACGCCGGCCGATTCGACGATCGCCCCGGCCAGCAGCACGCAGTGATCCACGATCGCGCCCGCCTGGACCTGGCAACCGGTCCAAAGGGCCGAGCGGCTGACGACGGCGTCGGCGCCGATGCGGCAGTCGCTGCCCAGGCTCGAGGAGCCGACGATCGTGGCGCCCTGCTCGATCTGGCAACGGGGTCCGACGACGACGGGCCCTACCAGCCGGGCGGTGTCGGCGAGGTGTGCGGTCTCATGCACGTAGGCCTGGCCGATCTGGCGGTAGCCGCCGGGCGCCACCCAGGCCGGGGCGGGGCCTTCGAGGGCCCAACTGCCGGCGGCCAGGTAGGACGCGGCGTCGCGCACCCGTAGGTTCTGCCGGCCGTCGACCGGGTAAGCCACGACCACCTGGCCCTGACTGTGCAGCCGGGGGATCAGCATTTCCTTGATATCCTGGTAGCCCTTGGCGGGGATGCACGCCAGGGCGCTGCGGGAGAGGACGTAGACGCCCACGGGTTCGGCCGCGGCGGAGGCGGCTTGGGTCACCACGACGGTCAGGGCGGCCTGCGCGTGGCGGTGGGCCTCCAGCAGGGCGGCCAGGTCGATGTGCACCGCGACGGAGGCTTCCACCACCACGAGGGTGTCGGCAAAGGCCGCGGCCGCGTCTTTCACGCAGCCGGCCGGTCCGCGCGGCATGAAGTCGGCGTAGTACTGTAGCTGCAGGTTCTGCAGCGTGCCGTTGCCCAGGCACTCCCGGAAGCGGTTGGTGTCACTGTTGGCGCAGATGCTGACTTGGCGGATGCCGGAGCGCTCCAGCCAGTCGAGCACGTACCAGACCAGCGGGCGGCCCACCACGGGCAGCAGGGGCCGCGGGCACATCTGTTCGAGTGCCGATTCGCCCCAGGCGTGCACGCCCGCCAGCACGATGCCTTGTACCGGATTTGCGAACTCTGTGATTCTCACGTCCATGCCCCTGTTCTCATCCTTGGATCTATGTGCATTATTGCTGGGTGACAGTCAGCCGCTGTGGCGAGTCCTCGGTCAGATCGTCCGCTGGCGGCAGCATCGAATCGGCCGGCTGGATCGAGTCGTCCATGTCATCGGTCCGACCGGCGTGCAGCGGAAAGGTCAGCCGCGGCAGGAGCCGGGCCCGCACCCGCGACCAGTCCATGCGGCGGGCCTCGCGCAGGTGGGTCTGCAGAATCTCCTGGATCTGTAGCCAGACCCCGGCCCGTTGCCAGTCGCGCAGACGGCGCAGGCAGGTCATGCCGCAGCCGCAGCCCATCTCCGTGGGCAGGTCCTCCCAGGAGATGCCGGTCTTGAGCATGAAGATGATCCCGGTCAGCACGTCGCGGTCGGCGATGACGGGTCGGCCGCCCCTGGGGCGCGGCGGGTGCTTGGGCAGCAGGGGTTCGATCAACTGCCAGACCCCATCGGGAATCAGTGTCCCAGCCATACTCTTCGTCCTCCGAGTGTTCTGCGTGGTACCGGCATGAGTCATGGAACGCGGCGTGTGCCCGCAGTCTTATGCCGGGATCCTGTCAGCGGCGTGGCGGGTTGCATTTATAAGGGGGAAATGGGATGCGTTTGGTGGCAGCGGTGTGCCGAGCCTGGACTCCGTCCCCTTCGGCTGCATCCTGTTTTGGATGTAACCTACGGGGCCGGCATACTTTACAGCACTTTTTCGGAAAGCTACTCGGTCACTTCCAACAGCGAGGGGTCGATCTGCAACTCGGCGGACTGGCCGAGGGCTTTGACCCCTACATACACGCGGCAGATATCCCGACGGCGCAGGACCACGCCCTCCAGGCCCGCCAGCGGCCCGGCGATCACGCGGCAGTGACGGCCCTCGCGCAGGCCGGGGTACAGATCCACCGGCTCGCGGCTGGCCATGACGTGGTACACCTGACGCAGTTCATTTATGAGTCGTTGCTGGTCGAGAATGTCGATGATCTGGGCGGCCCGATGCGTCATCAGCGTGGCGTACCGCTCGTCGGGGCCGCCGCACAGAAACAGGTACGACGGAAACAGCGGCAGGAGCACCTCGACGGGCCGGCCGCCGTGGCGGTGGCGCCGCAGCGCCAGCGGCAGGAAATAGCCGATGCCAAGGCGGTCCAGGTCGGCCCCCAGTGCCTTCTCGCAGCGCGACCGCGTGTGCACCAGCCACCAGGTGCCCTCGAGCACGTCGATCGGGCAGCCGGGCAGCGCCGGCGTTTCCGGCGAAGTGGCCTGTGGCAGTGATAATGAGTGCATCGACGCGTCTGTCATCTGGACCTCTGGCTCCTGACCTTCGGCAGCAATACGTACCGCCGCATTTCTACTACTGTGTACTGGCGATCGCCCTTCCCGCGTATTGTCCCACCCGTCTGGGAGGACCGGCAGTTTTGTCAAAGAATCCCTTGATCCTCGACAAAACGCCCGGCCGGGCCTTGCGTTGCCTGCCTTTAAGTGGTCGCAGCAGCGGCACCGTCCGCAGCTAGCGGCGGCGCGCCGGCAACCGGTCCCGGCGATTGCGACTGTTGCTGGCGTTCTAGAGTACCCGTTCGTTGACTTGTACGATTTTGAGCGGGTACGAGGCGCGAAGTCATGCGGTTTCACCTAACCCCTGATAATTCAATATCTACCGCTCAACGGCTCTGAATCTGTTCTCGTCCGGGCCCCTGAACCGGCCGCGACGCAAAACCCCGTTTACGCCGCTGCAACTGCGATATGCATCCCTAATCGCCGTGTCTACGTCGCATCCGGCTGACTGCTCGTCTCCTCTGTCGGCGGTAGTACCCACTGCCTGAACGGGCCGTTCGCTTCGCTGGCGACCCCGCGGCGACTGTTGCCACAATCACGGGCTCCGCGTCCACATCGCGGGAACGGTTCGCCTGACCCCTGGTACTGCCTGCCTGGCCAGGATACGCAACTCCGGATCTCGTAGTCCCGGCAAGGCTGGTCGTGAACAAGTCGGCCAATCGGACGAACACTTTTAGCCTAGCGCTGATTTGACGCGGGTCAAGTTTTTTGTAAGAGAACCAACCGTGTACCGACAAAACCCGAGCCGCCGTTGCGGCGAGCGAGCGGCTGTGCATCATCCCGCGTGGCGGCGTCGATTGGGTCAGTCGCACCGGGCGGGCCGTTTTTCCCACATGGCGAGCCCGTGGCCGCATGCGCGGCGGGTGCGGCCATCCCCCCCACGGCGACGGCGCTCGACGTGGCGGTGGAGCCGTGCGTGCCGTCAGATCGTGCGGCGCCCTACGCGGCTGCAGGCGATACGCAAAAGCCTCTGTCGTGAGGCATCGCGCCTTGCTTCTGCATCGAGATCGATTCCGATATCTGTCCTTGGCCGGCGAAGACTGTCTGCGAGGATGCCGCGCCGACGTCGTAGAGAGAGAGTCACGCAAGCCGAGCCGCTCTGGCGGATATGACTGGGTACGTGCGAGGCGCTCAATGAGTCAGTCCAGGGGGTCCGTCTTCGCATTCGGGACATGCTGCGATGGTAATGGTCACGGGTGAGACGGCTGGATCGTACGTTGCCCGGGTCGGAACAACGGGCGGGTGTTTCGAGGACAGCGGCTATCTGGTACAGTGCCAGGGAATTTCCCGGCGCTGGCCGATCCGGTTCGTGTGGGTTCGGGCCGCCTGGGGCATGCGGAGTTCGTCCATGCTCATTGTTCGATGGATCGGAAGGCTGCTGGCGGTGCCGCTGCTATGGCTTGCCCAGCTCAGCGGCTACGTGATGCCGGCGATGGCGGCGCGGCTGTATGCGATCGCCTGGTGGCTCGATCGCGATGGCGAGACGGCGGCCCAGGCCCTGGCGATGCTCGCAAGATCCTGCGGCGAAGCAGCGGCGCTGGCGCAGGCTGTCTACTGGTTGCAGTGCCGGCCCCAGGCGGCGATCGCCTCGGCCGGCGGGCTGCTGGCGCTGCAGAGCGGCAAGATCGAGCTGGCCTGGCAGATGCTTCAGGCGGGTAAGCCGCTGGGCACGGACCGGGACGGGCGGATGGAGTTGCTGGAGTGGCTGCTGACCAACGGCTCGGGCGACGGGGCGGCCGTGCAGGCCTTGGCGCAGCGACTGGGGGCGCGCCGCGACCTGCCGCCGCCCTTGACGCAGCAGGTGCTGATCCAACTGCTCTGGGAGGCCCTGCAGCACCAGCGCTTCGAGGAAGCTCGCGAGCGGGCCGATCACCTGCTGAGCATTGACGACGTCCCGCAGGCGGAAATGGCCCTGTGGACCCTGGCGCGGCGAGAAGGCGATGTTCGCCGGGCCCAGCGGCACCTGCAGCGGGCACGGCTCGATGATTCGCACAAGCTCTCGTTCCAGATCCTCGGCAGCATTGCCATCGGTGACACGGCCGGGGCGGGCGAACTGGTGGCGCAGCTGCAGCAGGTGGACCCGCGCCGGGCCCAGGCCCTGCAGACCATGCTTGTCCAGGAGTCGCGCCGATGACATTTGATCTGCACCTGTTGCCGCTGCAACTGTCGAGCCTGCTGATCAGCCTGACCGTGCACGAATGGGCCCACGCGTGGACCAGCAGCCTGCTGGGCGACGACTTCGCCCGCCGGCAGGGACGCGTCAGCCTCAACCCGCTGCGGCACCTTGACCCCTTGGGGACACTGGCGATCCTGCTGCTGCCGTTCGGCTGGGGCAAGCCGGTGCCGGTGAACCTGTACAACTACAAGCACCCGAAACGCGATTATCTGCTGTCGAGCCTGGCGGGGCCGGCCTCCAACGTGCTGGTGGTGGTGGCAGGGCTCGGACTGCTGCGCCTGACGCAGCACTCGTTCGTCTTCGGCATGGCGGCGGCCCCGTGGATGGGGCGGGGGCACCTGCTGCTGCAAGCGGTGGTATTCGTCAGCGGCGTGCTGGCGATGGTGAACCTGCTGCCGATCCCGCCGCTGGACGGCTCGAAAATCTGGCCGTGCCTGCTGCCGGGACGCAAGGCCTCCTTCACGGGTCGAAGCAGTACGATGTGGATGATCGTCGTGTGCATCCTGTTTTCCCGCGGGGCGCTGGATCCGGTTTTCAAACCGGTGATCCACCAACTGCAGGCGGCTCTGCCGCCGTCGGCGATCGAGCGCCTGACCGATGTCATCGACGATGTGCGGCAGGCCGAGGGCGCCAAGCAGTATGCCAAGGCCGAAGTGCTTTGGAGTAAGGCGCTGGCGATCTGTCCGCAGAGCGCCGCCGTCCGGATGGGCCGGGCCTATGCCCGCGGGGAGCGGGGCCACTGGCAGGCGGCGCTGGACGATCTGAATGAGGCCGCCCGGCTGTCACCCGGAGAGCCGCTGGTCTACCAGGCCCGGGCGACGGCCCAGCTATGGCTTGGCCATCCGGAGGAGGCCCAGAAAGACCTGGAGACGTTCAAGCGCCTTGGTGGCAAGTTGCAGTTGGATCCCCCGACCGACGAATCGAAGTAATGCAGGAGCACTTCTCATGGCAGAGCCGCTCTATCCGACGTACCACGATTCCCGCAAGCACTTCCTCAAGCATTTCGATGCCCACAGCCGGCAGATGGGGCTGGAGGCGACAACCCCTGCGACCCTGAAGGCGTGGACGAAGCGGGCAAGGGCGCTGCTGATCGAGCTCCTGGGCCTGGGGCGGATGGAGCCAGCTGCCCCGAAGGCCCGCAAGACCGAGTCGGTCGATTGCGGCGACCACATCCGCGAGCATTGGCTGATCCAGACGCAACAGGATGTGATCATGCCGTTCTACGTGCTGAGTCCCAAGGGGGGCCAGGGGCGGCTGCCGGCGGTGATCTGCCCGCACGGCCACGGTGGCGGCGGCAAGGCGGCGGTAGCAGGTGTGCGCGCGGCGCCGGAGGTCTCCCGGGCAATCGCCGACTACAATTACGACTATGGTGTGCAGTTCGCCCGCGCGGGCTTTCGCGCCTTCTGCCCGGACGCCCGCGGCTTCGGCGAGCGGCAGGAAAAGGAAGTCCGCGGCGGGGTGACCTCATCGTCCTGCCACCATCTGCAGGTCATGGGCTCGCCCCTGGGGATCCCGGTGGCGGGCATGTGGGTCTTCGACCTGCAGCGGCTGGCGGACCACATCCTGGCCCGTAAGGACGTGCTGCCGGACCAGCTGGGCTGCGCGGGGCTGAGCGGGGGCGGCCTGCAGACGCTGTATTTCAGTGCCATCGATCCCCGCGTGACCTGCGCGGTGAACAGCGGCTATTTCTACGGTGTCCGTGATTCGCTGCTGGAGATGCCGGGCAACTGCGCCTGTAACATCGTGCCGCGCCTGTGGGAGAACTTCGACATGGGCGACCTGGGCGCCCTTATAGCGCCGCGGCCGCTGCTGATCGAGACGGGCGACAAGGACTCGCTCAACGGGGCTCGCGGGGTCAAGAACGTCCGCGAACAGCTGGCCATCACGCGCAAGGCCTATCAGCTGCGCAAGGCCGGCGATCGGCTCAAGCACGATATCTTCTCAGGGCAGCACCGTTGGAACGGCGTCGAGGCGATCCCGTGGATGAAGCAGTGGCTGTCGTAGGGGCTACTTCGCCGCCTCCGTCAGCGTCTGCTTGCTGCGGGTGTATTGCAGCTCGCGGTTGGCCTGGCGATGCTCCAGGGTGGCGCGGGAGATCTCGATGCACTCCCTGGCTTCTTCCGGCGTGACGGTGCCGACGGTCACCAGGTCGCGGTCCCGCAGCGTGCTCCAGGAGAAGGGCAGGCCGACATAGGGCATCAGCCGGCCGGCGGCCATCGGCTTGATCGTCGTGACCGGATGCGCGGCGTTGTGGATCACCTTCTGCACCCAATCGATCTCGACGTTCATCAAGAAGCCGGCGGCGTTGTAGATGCTGATATAGGAGGCGACGTCGAGGTTCATGTGGTCGGCAGCCACGATCACCTCCGGCAGGTGCGTGGATAGGCCCGGGATCAGGTTGCGCTGGCGGATCTCCCGGCACAGGGTCTCCATGTGGCGGATCGTGCCGGTCATGCCGTCGTAGAGCCGGTCGGTCATGCTGGTATGCGGCCAGCAGAAGGTCGCGCCGAGCTGGGCGGCCTCGTCGAAGGCGGACCGGGCGGAATCAAGGTTCACATCGCTGGCCTTGAGGTCCCAGCTGGGCGTGGTGATCAGGTGCATCTTCCGGCCGGCCCGCTGCTCCGCGTCGCGCAGCGCCTCGGTCAGCATCGGCGCGATCGGCCCCATCGCCACATTGATGCCTTCGCGCAGGTAGACCTCCAGCACGTCGGCGATGTTCTTGCGGGTCTGGTACTGCTTGATCCACTCGCCCTTGGAATGGGTCTGGTGGGCATAGCCCAGGAACCAGTTCGAGCCCGCGATCATCCGCGAGACTTCCACACCGCCAAGGTTCGTCATCGGGAACGTATTCATGTCTTCTCCCTCGTCAAACCTCTGTCAGCGGGGCCGCCGGTTGGTCATCCCCCCATGAATTGTCCCGCCGACGCGGGCCGAAGGCAAGCCAAAATCCGCCGGGCCACACCGTTCTGGACAGGACCGTGCCTCCGGGTAATCTGGACGGCCGAGGTGCTCCCGATTACAAGGAAGAGTCCCATGGCTGATACGATGACCCTGAAAGAGCGATTCCTCACGGCCGTGACCAACGGCCAACCCGACCGCGTGCCCTGTACGCCGGACTTCTCGAACATGATCCCCTGCCGCCTGGCGGGCAAGCCGTTCTGGGACATTTGCCTCAACCAGGACCCGCCGCTGTGGCGAGCATACATCCATGCCGCGAAATACTTTGGCATCGACCCGTGGTTCCAGGAGGCAGTTGCCGTACATCTACCGCATGCCGGTTGGCTACGGCACCGAGTCCGCGAAGAGGATGAAGGCCGAACTGCTGGCCGCGTTCGACGAAGAGGTCGCCTTCGGCACGGCCGTGGGCTTCACCGGTTTTCAGGGCTGGTTCTACCAGTTCCAGGGCGACGCCGAGACGCTGGCGTACCTGGCATATGACCGGCCCGACCTGCTGGACGAGTTGGCCGCCTGGCAGGAGAAGGTGTTGCTCAAGCAGGTCGAGATGATCCTCGACGCGCGGCTGTTCGACTACCTGCTGCTGGGCGGCTCGGGCGCCATCACGCTCTGCTCGCCCTCGCTGTTCGATCGCTACGCCTTCCCGTCGATCCAGAAGATCACGCGACTCTGCAAGCAAGCGGGCCTGCCGACGATGCTGCACTGCTGCGGCAAGCAGATGCACCTGCTCCGGCGCTGCGCCGAGGACAGCGACCTCAATAGCGTCAACCCGCTGGAAATCCCGCCGATGGGCGACTGCACCCTCGCCGAGGCCAAGCAGCTCGTCGGCCACAAGCTCTCGCTGATGGGCAACCTGCACACGACCGACCTGATGCTCCGCGGCACGGTCGAGCAGGTAAAGGCCGCCGCCCGCCAGGCGATCGACGACGCGGGGCAGGGGGGCGGCTTCCTCCTTTCGACGGGCGATCAGTGCGGCCGGGATACGCCCGATGCGAACCTGCTGGCTATGGTTGAGGTATGCAAGACCTACGGGAAGTACTGATGCGATGATATAGACCCGGGCAGGGCAGGAGACAGGCGACATGCAGGAACCCGATCCCATCGACGCGCGGCGGCCCGAGCTGCCGGACGCGCCACCGCGGACCCGGCTGTGCCGGCACCTGTTGCTGGCTCGCCGTCACCTGCCCCTCTGGCACCCTTGGCAGTGCCGGCGGTGCGGCTATCCTGTGGTCGGGTTGTCCACACCCCGCTGCCCCGAGTGCGGCACGCCTTTTAACCCCATCCTGCTGGCGGGCGTGGTACCGCCCGGCCAGGCGCCTGAACAGTAAGCCCCGCGCCAGCAAGGCAGGTGCAGCGGACGGTCGTCCCATCCGGACACTTGCTTCGATCGGCCTTGCCGCGGTTGCCGGCGACGGCTAGGCTATGCGATGCTAGGCGGGCCGGCGCGCAACACGTCGTCAGGCCGCTTGTTGCGACGTGGCGTGCGTACGTATGGGGCGCCCCGTCTCTCTGAGTCATATGTCTTCGGCAGCGAATGGAGAACGTGCATGGAACGGGAAGTTTCTGTCGCGACGGCTTCGGCTGACGCGGGTGTTGCGCCGGCGAAGGCGTCCGCGGTCTGGCTGGGGGCGGTGCTGCTGCTCT
>JANYLN010000229.1 GCA_025357795.1 Planctomycetota bacterium | reverse complement strand
GGTTGCTGGCGATCGGCTGGAGCAACGCCGACTGGCGGCCGACGATGGCGTACATCCAGCAGGCCAGCGGCGGCTGGTGGGCGCTGAATATTCGGCTGATCGGGGAGACGTTGGGCTGGGGGGCGGTGATCCTGGCGGGCTTGATGGGGGAATATCTGACGCGGGAGTGGCTGGGCCTGGAGGTGGGGGAGCAGGGCGGCAGCCGCGTGGCGGTGATGTACTCGCGGACCAGCGCGTTCGTGCGGGCGATCGTGCAGAGCCGCGAGCAGTGGCTGATGCTGATCGCGGCGGGGTTGGCGGGGATCGTGCTGATCGAGGTCCTATATGCCAACAACGTGGCGGCGCGGCTGGGACAGGGGTATTTCATCGCGGGCGTGGCGATGATGGCGGGGGTGCTGCTGGGGCACCAGGTGTTCACGGTGAAGGCGATCTGGCCTGCGGCGCTGGCGTGGCTGGTGCCGGCGCTGACGGGGCGGGTCTGGGCGATCATGGGGGCGGACCGCTCGGGGACATGGATGCAGAGCGGGATCAACCCGCTGGCGGACATGCTGGCGATCCAGTACGCGGCCGGGGGCGCGATCGGTGGGATCGTGGGGCTGTGGCTGAGCTACAGGGTCCTGCATTGGCGGAATGAACAGCAGACGACCGAATAGTGGGCAAAAGGGCAACAGGTAGTGGCCAGGCGGCGGCCAGTGCAAAGGGGATTTCTGTGACGCGGGAATCGTCCGGACCTGGGCGCGAGCATCCCGATCATCCAGGCGGGGACCGGACGGTTCAGCAGGGCGTTCTCCGAGGACTTCTGGAATAGCGTGCTGACGGAGGAGTGAGCGGACGACGGGCAGGGTACGGCAAACGGCGGCCTTGTTGTCGCACGGATGCTGGCCTACTGCTCGGAGTGGGAGGGTTGGCTCTGGGCTGCCAAGGCGGTTCGCAGAATGGAGGAGCCGTCTTGGAGCAGGTATCCCAGCAGGACGCCTCGCTCGTCGAAGAGCACCAGGTCCGGTCCGCTGTGGGTGTCCTGTTGCTGGAGGCAAATGAACGCGTCGATCACGCGGCCGTTGACTTCGATCTGCTGGCGGCCCAGGCCCATTAGCAGGATTGACTCGGGCACCTGCGGGTCCATGCCGACGATGCGGAAGAGGGCGTTGGTGCCGCTCTTGCGGGCGAGGTACCAGGAGGCCGGGTCGATGGCTGAATCGGGCAGGAATGCCTCGCGGATGTGGAATGAGGCCTCAATGGGGGCCGCCCGGCCGAACTGCATGTGGAGGCTTACCGGACTGGCGGCATCGGGTCTGTCGTAGAGCATCCGCAAGCTGGTCTCCTGCCCGAGCATCACCGAATCCGTGCCCTGGAAGCTCGAGAGGTCCGCGCGCAACTGCGAGGCCTTCTCCTCCTTCAGGAGGAGGACTCCGGAGTCCTTGTTGATCTGCTCAATACGGGCAATCATGCCATCCGCCTTGATCGTCGTGACATACCGGGCAGTGCCTGCCGGCCGGCCGGCGGCGTTTGCGAAGGCGAAATCCTGCCGGCCGCTGTTGGCCTGGTAGTAGGCCGTGACGCGTTCATTGGCCAGGGATGCCAGGGCCGAGCCGGCGGTGGTCAGGGCTTCGTCGTAGTCCCAGCCCAGTGGTTCGACCGTCTGGATCGACGCCAGCAGGTCCAGGACGGTGTCTTCCGGGATGGCGCTGGCGGCGGCGGTGGTACGGGCCCAGACAACCCGCTTGTCGGGCAGTTCCCGCAGGTAGAGGATCGTGACGAGGCTGTCGCCGCCGTTATTTTTGTCGACCAGGGGCGCCCGCCAGATGCGGGCACCGGAACGCTGGACCCAGCCGCTGTCGCCGGGCGGTTCGGCCTGGAGCTGCATCCGGCGGAACCAGGTGCTTGCCAGGTCCTGCAGGGTCCGCCGATTGGCCAGCCAGGAGGTCCAGATTTCGATGGCGTAGGATTCGCCGGCGGAGTGCCCCTCGGGCATGAAGGTCACGCCCACCGGGCCGACGGCCGGCATCTGTTGGATGTAGCCTTTGAGGTGTGCCAACTGCCCGTCGAGCGCCCGGGCCTTCAACTTGAGGGCCTTCAGGGCGGCCAGGACGTCCACGGACTTCTGCTCGTATTGCATCGACTCGGAGACATGGTCCAGGATCCGCTCGGTGGAGGGCGTCGTGCGTTCGTGGGTCAGCAGGAGCAGGCCGATGATCTGGCCGTTGGGCTCGCTGGCGACCCGCAGCAGTGCCCAGTACATCTGGCGGCGGAAATAGACGGGGTACGCCAGTTGGAAGGCGGGCCGTCCGAGCATCTCCGCGGGGGAGGCCGCTATGACCACAGAGGCCGACGGGTCCTGCGAGACCGGCGAGATCGCCAGTTGGGATCCGGCCGATTTCAGTACGTGTATGGCCGCATACTGAGGGGAGACGTAGCTGTCGCTCACGCGGTCGGACAGCAGGAACAATACCTTGTCCGGGATGGTGCCCGTGGTGAGCACGACGCCGCTGATGGCCGGACCGGTCCGGCCGGCCAGGTCGATCGGCAGCCAACCTTGGGGCCAGCCCATGCTCAACCCGCGTACGGCGGGGACGGGCCTGGTGGGCGTGAGGCTGATCGGCCGGTTACGAGCGTGGGTCAGCGCGGCGGCCCCTATGAGTGTTGACACCAGCAGCAGGCCACTGACCGCCACGGCCAGAGGCGGCTTGCCCGGTCGCATATTTCCTGTGACTTCGATGGACATGGCACATATGGTAGAGCCCTTCGGCGGTTTTGCCAAATGAGTTGTAAAAACCGTCCGCCATGCGATAATCAGCTGCACTGGACGGCAGAGTTAGCGATTGGCGCCATTTGACTTGGGTAGCATGGCGCATTTAGAATCGCGCATAAGAGCTTGGCAAGTCTGGGTTTTCCTTAGCCATAGCAGAAATGGGTTTAGTGATCGGCCGCTCGGGACGTTTTGGGGTCGGTCCGGTTCCTTCGAAAAGGTGGAGCGTGCATGCCGGAGAAGATTCGCATCGCGATTGCGGGAGCGGGCAACTGTGCGAGTAGTTTGGTACAGGGAATTCACTTCTACCGGCCGTCGGCGGGCAACAACGGCCACAGCGATGAGATGGTCGGCCTGATGCACGAGGACTTGGGGGGCTATCGTCCCTGCGATATCGAGGTGGTCGCGGCCTTCGACATCGATGCGCGTAAGGTCGGCCGGCCCCTGAACGACGCTCTGGCGGCCAGGCCCAATTGTACAAAGGTTTTCTGTGAACTACCCCCGGGCGGTCCGATTGTCCAGATGGGCGAACTGCTCGATGGGGTCAGCGAACACATGCTCGACTGGCCCGAGGATCGCCGGTTTGTCATCGCCAACAAGACCGCCGTCGACGTCGAGCGGGTTCTGGAGGAGACGGGGGCAGAAGTCCTGCTCAACTACCTGCCTGTCGGTTCGCAGCTGGCGACCGAATTTTATGCCCAGTGCTGCCTGAATACCGGTGTGAGCCTGGTCAACTGCATGCCCGTCTTCATCGTGTCGAACGAGACATGGGCGGCCCGATTCATCCGCAAGGGCATCCCTTGTGTCGGCGACGACATCAAGGCCCAGGTTGGTGCAACGATCGTCCACCGGACCCTGATGAAGCTCTTCAACGACCGCGGTGTGAAGGTCGATACGACCTACCAGCTCAATACGGGCGGCAACACCGACTTCCTCAATATGCTCAACCGCCATCGGCTCAGTTCCAAGAAGGTCTCCAAGACCGAGGCCGTGCAGTCGACGATGGATCATCCGCTCCCGGCTGACAACGTGCACATCGGCCCGGCCGACTACGTGCCGTTCCAGAACGACAACAAGGTCTGCTTCCTGCGGATCGAGGGTCGCGGCTTCGGGGGCATGCCGATGAACCTGGAGCTGCGTCTGAGCGTGGAGGACTCGCCCAATAGCGCTGGCGTCGCCATCGACGCGATCCGCTGCTGCAAGCTGGCCCTCCAGCGCGGTATCGGCGGCCCGCTGTATCCGGTGGCGGCTTACTTCATGAAGCACCCGCCGATCCAGATGCCCGACACCGAGAGCCGCCAGAAGATCGAGGAGTTCATCAAGAACGGAGTCGTTGCTCGTTGAGTACGCCGCAGACGATTCCTGACGGCAAGAAAGACTTCGCCGGGCTGCGTGCCTCCGGCGAGGCGTCCGGTGTGACGCTATCGGTTGGCCGGACCTTCGGCAACTGGCGGGACGCCATCGCGCGCGGGCTGGTCTGCCTGGGTGTGCCCCCCAACAGTCTGACGATCACGGGCTTTGTCTTTTCGCTCATCGGCAGCGGCTTTCTGGCGTTATCGGCCGGGGCTGCGTTACCGTGCGACCCGTTCGCTCCCGCGGCCACGCCTCGCAGCTGGCTGACGCTGGTGGCCTTGGCGTGGTACTTCCTGTCGGCGGCGTGCGACATGCTCGACGGGGCGGTTGCCCGGGTGGGCAACCTTCATTCCCCGTTCGGAGCCGTACTCGACTCCAGCCTCGACCGCATCAGCGACACCGCCGTCTGGTGCGGCTGCGTGGTCTACTTCGCTGCCCATGCCAATGTGACCTACTGCCTGTTGGCGGTGGCGGCCCTGTCCAACGCCTACATGATCAGCTATATCAAGGCCCGGGCGGAGGACATCATCCCCGACTGCAGCGTCGGCTTCTGGCAGCGGGGGGAGCGGACCTTCGCCGTGCTTGTCAGCGCACTGACCGGCCACATGCAGATCCTGCTGTGGCAGCAGGCGCTCCTGCCGGGCCTGACCGCCCTGCGCAGGCTGACGTACACCGCGGCGTGCCTGCGGAACCAGGCGGCGGGGTTGCCGCCGCCGCACAAGGGGGTGCCCACGGGCTGGCGCAAGTGGGTCATGCTGTGGCGGCACCCGCGCGGTTCGATTGGCTTTGACATCCTGTGCGGTTCCATGATCGCCTTGCTCGTCATCGGCCCGGCTATCTTCCCGTGGTTCTATCGAAACGTCGACCCCGTCGGCATGCTCCTGCGGCGCTGGTTTGCCCGGTAAACCGCGAAGCCGCCGGCTTCTCTGGCACCACTTTCACCTGCTGTCTCCTGCCTGATGATCGCTGACCGCCTCTGACGGACGGGCAGTGTCCTAGAAAACCTGCCACAACGTATATAGAACATGGTAATTCGTTTGACAGGATTCACATTTGCGATACAGTAAGTATCAGGTGGAGGTTCAATTCGACGTGTTCAGCCACAAGTCCTCTTATTGTCAAACCGGCTGTTCTTATTCTGCAGGAGCCGCCGTTGGCCCTGCAGGTGGTAGAGTCGTTGTATAATTGCAGGAGGATTCCCGATGACTACGGGAAAGGTGAAGTGGTTCAACGATCAGAAAGGGTATGGCTTCATCCAGGCTGGCGATGGCGGTCCGGACGTCTTTGTCCACCACACGACCATCCAGATGGACGGTTATAGGACATTGGCCGAAGGTCAGGCAGTCGAATATGAAGTCACTCCGGGACCGAAGGGACCGAAGGCTACCGTGGTACGGGCCCCCGGGCAATAGCACTAGGGACGAGGGCGTTGGGCCGTCAGATCTCAGCCTGCCGGACGGGGCCGTCCGGCAGGCTTTTTGTGTCTGAAAGATGCTGGCGAGACGATGGGGTTTGTGGTGCCGCCTTCAGGTGGGCGTACAATATACAGCATCTGTAATGTCTGTCTGTGCCGGCCTTGAACGGCTGGGTAGACGTGCCGCTGGGCGGCAGTGTCCATGCAACCAGAGACCACGATGGCGACGGGTTTTGCCTACAGCGAAGAGTTCCTGAACCACCAGCCGGGGTCGCAGCACCCGGAAAGGCCCGCCAGGCTCCTGGCGATCCTGGAAGGGCTCGAGCAGTCCGGTCTGCGTCAGAGTCTCGTAGCTCTGCCGGTCGAGCCGGTCGAATCCAAGTGGGTGTTGACGGTCCACAGCCAGCCGTACGTCTGTCGGCTGCAGAGCGCCTGCCACGAGGGGTTGCCGTACCTGGATACGCCCGATTGCGCGGTCTGCCCGGATACGTACCGGACGGCGCTGCTGGCGGTCGGGGCGTGCACGAGGGCCGTTGACGCCGTGATGG
>JANYLN010000226.1 GCA_025357795.1 Planctomycetota bacterium | reverse complement strand
CAGGCCCTGCGCGCCGATCGACTCCGCCGCCGCCTCCGCCATGCTGCCCAGTACCAGCGCGTGGTTGTACGTACCCGGCGCCTCCCGCGCCAGCCGCCGCAGCAGCGGCTTGTTGATGTCGCACCACTCCAGCAGTGTCATGCCCGTCACGATCCCGAAGAACCGCTCCAGCAGCGGCAGCAGGAACTGCAGCAGCAGACTCGCGCCCACCGCCGCCGACCCCGCCCACGCCGCGCTGCCCACCGCGAAACTCACCGGCTGCATCATCGCCAGGTCCGCGAAGAACGACAGCGCGAACGCCGCCAAGCCCGCCACCATCCCCACCGCCGCCAGCTTCGTACGCGTCCGGATGTCGCTCAGCAGACCCACCGCCACCAGCGTCGCGCCCACCAGCACGACATACGTCGCCAGCGCTTGCACCTGGTTGGCCTGTAGTGCCAGCACCGCCAGCAGCGCCATCGCAAACGTCACCCCGATCGCGTATCGCTGCTGCGTCGCGATCGCCACGATCGAACCCACCAGCCAGACCGGTAGGATCACCCAGCGGTCCGCGTACGACAGGTTGCTCGTCGCAATCCAGCGGCAGACCACCAGGCCCAGCAGCAGCAGCAGCGTCATCTCCGCGGTGTCCGCCACGCTCGCCAGTACCTGCGGCCGGTACCGTAGCGTGTAGATCGCCAGCCCGATCACCGTCGCCAGCACCACGCCGCAGATGCCCAACTGGTGCAACACATACTGCTGGTGCAGCAGCGGGTCGCTCCGCAGCTTCCCCGTGTACGCCAAGCGCTCCGCCCGCAGCAGGTCCAGCATCGTCTCGGTAATCGTGCTCCCGGCCGGCACCAGCGCCTGGCCCTCGGCGTACACCTCCGTCCGGTTGACCGCCCGCGCCGCCTGTTCCATCCGCTGCTGCGTCTCCGCCGGGTCGTACACGTACACAGGCCGCATGTCGCTCGTCGGCCCGTGCGGCGCAAACAGCCCCGTCAGGTACTCGCGGAACCCCTTGCGGATCTCCTCCGGCAGGTCCCGCGGCAGCGCCATCACGATCGCCTTGACCGCCTCGTCCAACTGCCCCCGGTTGCCCAGGTCGTACGTGTACGTCAGGAACCGCTTCCGCTGCTCCAGGCTCGTCGGGTCAAAGACCACCGGCTCCGCGACCAAACTCTTGGGCTGACGCTGCTCGGCCGACTTGCCCCAGACCACCGGCGAGTTCGCCAGCGTCCGCACTAACTCGCCCGCCAGCTGCTGCCACTGCTCGCCCTGTTCGCTCGCCAGCTGCTTGAGATGCTCGTAGCCCGCCTGGCTGAACGTCCAGCTCGTGCCGTCAGCGCCCCGCGCGCTCGCCATCTGGCGGACCGCCACCTGGAACTCCCCATGGCCCTGGCTGCGCAGGAGCGCGTCCGTCAGACCCTGCAGGTCCTTTTCTGCCTCGGCAATCAACTCGTTGTTCAAACGGTAATAGTTCGGCGTGCCGCGACGGGCGATCGCCATCTCGTTGGCGGCCTTGATCGGGTTGTCCCACGTGAAGTCCACCCGCGCTACGATCGGCCGGTCCATCCGCTGGCCCACCCGGTACGGCAGGCTCGTCTGGCCGTACAGGATCACCGCGCACGCCGCCACCCCGAAGACCCCCATCAGGATCGATGGGACAATGATGTCTTTGCGCAGCAGTCGCGCCGCCGCCTGGCCCACGTGGCCGCTACGCCCCCGGCGCATCTCACGCCTGCGAACGTTGGGTTTTCCGAAGGGCCACATCATCCGTTCGCCTTCGGCTCGTCGCCTTCGCCCTGCTGCGCGACATACTCGCCTTCCGCGCCGCTCTCCTCGCGCAAGCGCCGCCCCCGGTTCGGCGCGCGCGTGCCGTTGCCGTTGCGGTTGCCGTAGGCGTTGACGATGTTCTGCACCAGGTGGTGCCGCACGATGTCCTGGTCGGTCAACCGGACCACCGAAATCCCCTCGACGTCCTTCAAACGCTGCACCGCGTCGACCAGCCCGCTCTGCTCGGGCTTCTCCAGGTCCACCTGGCTGTCGTCGCCCGTGACAATCATCTTGCTGTGGTGGCCCAGCCGCGTCAGGAACATCAACATCTGGCTGATCGTCGCGTTCTGCGCCTCATCCAGAATGATCGCCGAACTGTTCAGCGTCCGGCCCCGCATGAACGCCAGCGGGATCACCTCGATCACGTCGTTGGCCATGAACCGCCGCAACTGATCGAAGCCCATCATGTCGTGCATCGCATCCAGCAGCGGCCGCAGGTACGGATTGACCTTCGCCTGCAGGTCGCCCGGCAGATACCCCAGCTTCTCACCGGCCTCCACCGCCGGGCGGACCAGTACGATCCGCTTGATCGCCCCTGATTTCAGCATGTGCGCCGCCATCGCCACCGCCAGGTATGTCTTGCCCGTGCCCGCCGGCCCCAGGCAAAAGACCATGTCGTGCTTGGCGATCGCCTCGGCGTACGTCCGCTGGCCTGCCGTCCGCGGCTGGACCTGCAGGTCCCGACTGAACACATCGATGCGGTCAGCAACGGCGTCCTCGCGTCGACCGGCGGCAAGGATCAGGTCAGCCACCTCCTGATCCGACAGCGGCCCGCGACGGCGGACCGTCTCCTGCATTTGTTGGATTAGCTCCGCCGCCCGCCCGACGACCGACGAGTCGCCGGAAAGGTATACGGAGGAGCCCCTGGCCGTTACACGAATGCCCAAGGCATCGCGAAGCATACGGAGATACCGGTCGGAAGGACCAAACAGAACCGCGCGGTTGGTTTCCTCTTCCAGGGTAATAATCAGTTCCAAGGGTTGTGTACTGCTCCTTAATCAATGATCCGCAACCGAATCCGCCACCTTACTGCAAAAGCGGCGACAAAGCGTACGGGAACAAAACCCACGCCACGGGAGCGGCCAGTAAAGGACTATCCAGCAGGTCAAACACGCCGCCAAAGCCGGGCAACAATCGGGCCGAGTCTTTCAACTTCGCGCCCCGCTTCAGCAACGACTCCATCAGGTCTCCAATCTGCCCAATACCTCCAAGCAAGGCTCCCATCAGCCCTACCCACACATAGACGCTTGGCGCAACAATTGGATGCCGGTTCGTATCTATCCTAATTATAACAGAGCCCCACAATAAAAGCATGGCAATTAACGCCGCTCCGGCCAGCCCGCCGATCAAACCCTCGATCGTCTTGCCCGGGCTAAGCCATGGGATAAGTTTATGCCGCCCGACCGCCATTCCAGTACCATAGGCAAAGATATCCGTGAACTTGACCATCGCGATGAAATATACCACCGCCCAGGCCCCCGCCTCCCCTCCGATCTCCTGCCGCATCCGCACTACAAAACTCGCCAGGAACCCCAGGTAAACCGCTGTAAACCAAGTACTTGCGATATCCTGGATCGCCCCGTCCGTCTGCTGGCGGGCCATCACGCATGCTACGCTGCCGACCAACGCGACCACCAGAATCCATATTGCCAGCCGATCCGTGCTCAGCCCGTTGATGTTACGTGCTGCCCACGGGTGAATCGTCAACGCAAACGCGCACAGTACCGCCCACCCCGCCACAGGTCGCATTCCGGCACTGCGACACATCACCACCGTCTCCCCCGTCGCCATCGCCACCAGCACCGCCGCCACCAGCGTGATCAAACTGCCATGCAGCGCCAACCCCCGCCAATTGACCAACCCTGCGATCCCCCCCGCTCCGCCCGCCAGCCGCGCCATCCAGGCATCTGCCCAGAACAACCCGACCACCACCGCGATCAGGATCGCGCCGATGATCACCCGCTGCTTGACAGCCTTGGACTTACTCGAAGGTGACTCTGAGGTCTGCACTGTCTATTGTCCCATGCACAACGTCCAATAATGTACCTTTGACCGCAAATCCTATCTTACCATCGGCCGCCCGTATGTGCAGGCCCACCGCCTCGCGCAGATGCCCCGCCGCCGGCTCGCCGAACTCGCCCGCAACCGACCGTGGATACTTGGCCCCAAAGTTTGTCCCCGGACGCCAACGCCCTACAATGGACCGCTGTTGCTGGCAGTCGGGACCCATCACGGCAGGAGCAGGCACATGATGCACGGACTCTCGTCTATCGTACTGGCATCCATCCTCTGTGCCCCCGCCTTCGGGCAGACCGCCTCCGCCCCGGCCACCCAACCCTCCCCCGACAAGTCCGCCCAGGAGGTCCTCTTCACAAGCGGCCGCCAGGCCTTCGCCCTCCGCATGAACCAGGACTGGTCCGCCCCCTGGCCCGTCTGGATGTGGACCGCCAGCCAGTGCGAGGAGATGGCCCCCGCCAGCCAGGGCTGGTTCGGCGCGATGGATGACTGCAAACGCGTCCTCGCCGGCACGCACGTCCTGGCGACCAGCTCGCGAGGTGGCGTGGTCCTCCTCGACCGCCGCAACAACAATTGCGCCTTCTACGCCCCCTCCACCAACGCCCACAGCGCCGAACTCGTCCGCGACCGCTGGATCGTCGTCTGCTCCTCCCTCCGCAGCGACGAACTCCAGGTCTTCAACCGCTTCGACGAAAACCGCCCGGCCGAAAAGGTCGCCGCCATCCCCCTCCATGCCGCCCACGGCGTAGTCTACGATTGGCGCACCGAGATCCTCTGGGCCCTGGGCGGCGAGGAACTGCTCAAGACGAAACTCATCGAGGGCGCAGGCGACCAACCCGTCAAAATCGAAGTCCTCCAGCGCTATCCGCTCCCGGCCGCCAACGGCCACGACCTCTCCCCCTATTTCCACTATAAGCAGACCCCCGGCCAGACCCCCGACACCGCCAAGGCCCTCTTCGTAGCCGTCGGCACCGGCGTCTACGTCTTTAACCTCGCTGCCGAAACGTTCGAGCCCTTTGCCCCCCTCGCCAAGGAAACCAACGTCAAGAGCATCTCGGACAACCTCCTCACCGGCCAGGTAATCTACACCAAGGCCGACCCCGAATCCTCCTTCACCAGCAGCGTCCACTTCCTCAAACCCGAAGCCGTCCGCGTCTTCCCGCCCAAGATCGGCGCCTACCCCACGCGCCTCTACAAGGTCCGCTGGAACCAGCCCAACCCATTCTCCTACAAGCAAGACGCGGCCAAATCAGCGGCCCCGGCCCCCTCAACCATGCCACAATAACCGGAACCCCCGCCGGCCGATGGCATGGTCCTGCCCGGAAAAACAACAGGCCGCGGTCACGCATGTGTAACCGCGGCCCGGCTTGTTCTTGTATTGTGACTGTTGTCGTTACAACGACCCATTAACAGTCGTTTTCCGCACTACATCCCCGCCACCTGCCGGATCTGCGCCACGAAGTCCTGGCACGCCTTCTCGATCGCCGGCTCCCACTGATCGCCGAACTGCTGCTTGTACTCCGGCTGTTCGTACGCGAAGATCACGCTGCGGCTGGCATTGACGATCGCCCCGGTCCCGCCCGGCTTGAAGCACGCCGCCACCTCCGCCGCCCCCAGTCCCTGCGCGCCGAAGCCCGGCACTAGCAGCATCGAGTTGTTCAGAATCTGCCGGATCCGCTTCGCCTGCTCCACGTCCCGCGGCGCAACCACCGCCCCTACGCTCGACAGCCCGTTCTTGCCCACCAACCCGTCCGCCACCCCCCACTTGGCGACCAGTTGGGCCATGTGCTCGGCGATCGTCTGTCCCTCGGCCGTCATGGTGTTCTGAAACTCCGCCGCGCCGGGGTTGCTCGTCCGCACCAGCACGAACACGCCCTTGCCGTCCTCCCGGCAGACCTTCAGGAACGGATCGAGTGCATCCGCCCCCAGATAGCCATTGACCGTCACCGCGTCCGGCCCCACCAGGTCGTCCGCCCCAGCCAGGTCCGGGTCCGCCAGGTGCGCCGCCGCATACGCCTCCGCCGTGTGGCCCACATCGCCCCGCTTGACATCAGCGATCACGATCAGGTCCCGCTCCGCCGCCTCCTGGATCAATTGGTAGTACCCCTCGATCCCTTCCCACAGGTACCGCTCGAAGTAGGCGCTGTTGATCTTCACCGCCGGCACGTACGGAGCCACCAGCCGAATGACCCGCCGGCTAAACTCCAGGACCGCGTCCAGGCTCGACTCCAGGTCCGCTTCGCGGTTCAACCCCGCCTGCCCCACCAGCCCTGGCGGCAGCTTACTGTATACCGGATCGATCCCGATGGTGACGGGGGCCTTTTTGCGAGCGATGGCGTCCATGAGACGGTCAGCAAAGTTCTCGGTCACTATCTGTCATCCTTATACCAGTAACATATCGATAATTCCGGGCAAAGCGCCTCCAGCCATGAGCCGAATGCGACTCTCTCCGTATGCTATTACAGGCTGGCGGGTATTGCAAATGATTGTGGCCATCGTGCCGGGTATTTTTCCCCGGCCGCCACGCATAAGGCCTTGCTATGCAATCTGTTGCTATATGAACCTGGAGCGGACCCCTGGCCCCTCCGCCCCCACGGCCCCTGCGCCTTCTCGCTGTTTCTTGACGCTTCCGGCAAATTAACTATATTGGGTGTCTCGACACCGGCAGTTGCAGCCGGTTGCACAAGGAAGTTGTCGTGTGCCCTTCCGAGAAGGAGTAACGTCGCCGCACCCTGCGGCGACTGGAAAAAGCCTGGAGTGCGCTTCGCGTGGCTAAACAGAGCGATAATAAGAAGTCGGCCCCGTCCAAGAAGACTACCCCTTCCCTCAAAAAAACCAGTGCCAGTCCCGCTGACAAGCGGCCGGCCCCCAAACCCGCCGCTGGCCGTGCGGCCAAGCGATCGGCCGACGTAACCGTCGTCACCGCCCCGGTTGACGCCGCGGCCGAGCCGCCCGTCAAGACCCACCTCTCGCCCGCCGAACTCGAGGAGTTCCGCGAGATCCTGCTGATCAAGCGGGCCCAGCTCAGCGGCGACATCGCCACCCTGCACAAACTCCACAAGAACCGCCAGGAGTCCTCCGGCGACCTCTCCAGCGTCCCGTTCCACCCCGCCGACGCCGGCAGTGACAACTTCGAGCAGGAGTTCACCCTCGGCCTGATGGGCAACGAGCAGGAGATGCTCCGCGAAATCGAGGAGGCCCTCCACCGTATCGTTAATGGCACCTACGGCATCTGCGTGGCCACCAGCAAGCCCATTACCAAGGCCCGCCTCCAGGCCAAGCCCTGGGCCAAGTACTCCATCGAGTACGCCCGCCTCCTGGAAAAGGGCCTGGCCCGGCCGGTATAGAATCCACGGATGGACCCGACCGTGAATAGCCAACAGCACGACCCCATGCCCCAGAGTACCCCTGCACCGGCCCGTTCGGTGCCGCTGGAAACCTTGTCGGCCTGGCGGTCCCCGCGAAGCCATACCCTCCTCTGGCTTACGGCCGCCCTCGGCCTCACGACCGACTTGCTCACCAAACACCTGGCCTTCACCCGCCTGCCGACACGCGGCTCGGTCATACTGATCCCCGGCTTTCTCTCCCTCGACCGCTCGCTCAACCTCGGCGCCCTCTTCGGCATCGGCCGCGGCATGGCCCCTCTGTTCATCCTGGCCAGCGTCCTGGCCGTCGCCTTCGTCGCCTACATGTTCGCCGGCTCGCACCGCCGCCAGTGGCTGGTCCACTTGGCCTTGGGACTCGTCCTCGCCGGCGCCCTGGGCAATCTCTACGATCGCCTCTTCGTCCACGTGGACGTAATCCATACCCCGACGGGCCGCCAGGTCGAGGGTCGCATCCTCGAACAGCCTCGCGAGGGCCTCATCGTCATGGGCCGCTACCCCGACGGCGCCGATCCTGCCCGCCTCCGCCTGGCACCCGGCTCCGCCCCCGAGCAGCACACCGCCGTCCGCGACTTCATCCACGTCGACATGGCCTTTCGCCGCCAGTCGTTGTGGCCCTGGATCTTCAACATCGCTGATAGCATGCTCGTCGTTGGCGTAGCCCTCCTGCTGATCATCTATTGGCGCCACCCAGTCGCAAAGCCGGTCTGACCGCCCCCCCGTGACAACAGAGGGTCGTCTCGCCGTTGTCCGATCGGCCCCAACGCCCCAGGACCCATACCCCTGACAGGCTCAGATGCCAGGCCCCGCCGAATCATGACAGAATACCGGATGAACCCCTAGCCTTCGCGATGCCCCGCCGGTACCTTACGCAACACAATGGCAGGACGGAAAGGCCGGTCCCGCCCACAAGGAACATGGATGGACCCGACCTTCGACAGCCAGCTGCCCGCCCCCCTGCCGCAGACCCCTTCGGCAGTGCAGGTAGACGCACCCCCGGTCCCGACCCTGCCCCTGGCGGAGCCTTCCGCCTGGCAGTGCCCGCGCAGCCACGCCATCCTGTGGATCACCATGGTCGTCGGCCTGGCCAGCGACCTGCTCACCAAGCACCTGGCCTTCGCCCACCTGCCCGCAACCAAACCCATGGTCCTGTTCCCCGGCTTTCTCTCCCTCGACCGCTCGCTCAACCTCGGCGCCCTCTTCGGCATCGGCAAGGGCATGAGCCCCCTGTTCATCCTGGCCAGCGTCCTGGCCGTCGGCTTCGTAGGCTACATGTTCGCCAGTTCCCACCGCCGCCAGTGGGTCGTCCACCTCGCCCTCGGCCTCGTCCTCGCCGGCGCAATGGGCAACCTCTACGACCGCCTCTTCGTCCAGGTCGACGTCATCAGCCGCGCAGGCCAACAACTCTGCCCCCCAGGCAAGGTCACCCTGGAGCAGCCCCACGAAGACGTGATCCAGGTAGGCCGCTACCCCGACGGCGGCGAACCCCGCTGGCGCTTCAGCAAAAGCGTCCAGGTCGAAACCCGCTCCGCCGTCCGCGACTTCATCCGCATCGACATCTACTGGGGCGAGATCTCCCTCTGGCCCTGGATCTTCAACATCGCCGACTCCATGCTCGTCATCGGCGTCAGCCTGCTGCTGATCATCTACTGGCGCCACCCCACCGGCCCCCTGCCCCGTAGGCCCACCCCCGCCAACTAGCTCCTGTTGCTGTTCTTGCCGTGGCCGTCACCCATTTAGCCGGCTCGCT
>JANYLN010000224.1 GCA_025357795.1 Planctomycetota bacterium | reverse complement strand
CCCAGCGCGGTAGCCACCAGATCCGTCGGCGAAAACGTCCGGCCCTTACCCTGGTTGTCCACCGGGGCATCGGTCATCAACGTCGTATTGGACAGACCATGCGTCGCCTTGCACTGCAGTTCGCCGGGATAATCGATCTTGATCTCTACCATTGCCACATATCCTTTCCTGTGCCATGCCCGCGGGCCAACGCAGTCCATTGTACGGCGCATCACCCAGCCTGCACAAAAGTTGCCGCGGCACAGTCCCCAAGAGGTGAACCATGCACAACCACGCGGCCACCAAGGCGGATCGGCTCCAGGCAATCCTGGGCAGCAATCTGGACTACGCGCACCCCCTGGCCCCGCCCGCACGGCTCCCAGCCGCCGCTGGTAGGCTGGGCGGGGCTGCGGCTCGTCCAGCAGCGCAACGACCTCGACCTCGCCCGCAAACTTCTGCCGGCCCTGATGAAGAACAACCGCTGGTGGCTCACCCAGCGGATGACCCGCTGGGGGATCATCACCTGCCCGGAACCGCTCGAGACAGGTTGGGATGACACGCCCCGCCTGGACCACGGGCCCATCCTTGCGCTCGACATGAACAGCTACCTGCTGCTGCAGATGCGCTGTTGCGCGGAACTGGCCAAGAGGATCGGCGACACCGTAACCCAGGCGCAGACCCAGGCGATGGTCCATACCCACGCGGCCCGCATGGTCGAACGGCTCTACGACGAGAAGGACAACCTCTTCAAGGACGTCCTCGTCGCCACCGGCGAGAAGCTGCCGATCAAGACGCCCGCCTGCTTCCTGCCGCTGCTGGCCGGCGTACCGATCGAGGAGTCGAAGGCCCGCCGGATGATCGAGAATTCCCTGCTGAACCCGAACCACTTCTTTGGGTCGGTGCCCTTCCCCTGCGTGGCCTACGACGAGCCGACCTACCACGCCCAGAAGTGGTGGCGGGGCCCGACATGGATGCCCGTGGCCTACCTGATGCTCGAGGTGCTGCGGCAAGTACGGCTACACCGACCAGGCCTGCCAGGCCGCCCGCCGGCTCTACCAGGTGATGATCGCCGACGGCAACCTGCGAGAACTGTTCAACAGCGCCACAGGCGAGGGGCTCGGCGCCCACCAGCAGGGCTGGACCGCCGCCATCTGCCTGCGACTGAAAATGGAACTCGCGGGCCAGACGGCGACCCTCGACTGACCGGGCCACCAGTCGCACACTCGCAAAAGCAACGCAGCCCTGCACGATCTCGTGCAGGGCTGCTCCTTTATCGTGCCGGCGTGCACTTTCAGACGATCCGGCTCCGTCGCCTTGCCAGCGACCAGGCCCCCGCCAGCAACACCACCAGCGTAGCAGGCTCCGGCGTCAGCAGAATGTCCCAGGTGATCGACTCCTCCAACTGATCGCGGTTGCGCCGCACCCAAGGCGTCGGGTCGAACGCGCGAGCCATTACAGCGTACTGCCCTGGACCATAGCCATAGTCCGACAGGTCGAAGGCCTCGCCCGCCGCCCCCTCGACCTTCAAGCCGTTGACGAACCATTCCAGGCTGATGACGTTCGGGTCCACCGTATCGACCCAGACCTTGTCCGGATCGACCAGCCGGGCCACGTTGCTAAGCCACGTGTCCAGCGGGTCCACGTACTTGTACATGTCCAGGATGATCTTCTCCCGGCTGACCGCATCAAAGGGCTGACCGAGACTGCGCATCTTGGAGTTATTGCCGGGCCGATACACGCCGCTGGCGTAGTAGCCCCCGCCCGGGTAGGCCCCGATGGGCCCCATGGACGGGTGGGCCGGATCGACATAACCGAGCCACTCGCTCCACTTCTGGCCGGTCGACGAAACGGTCAGATTGGGCGAGCCCGGCTCGTACGTGCTGGGGTACGGCGTCGAGTAGCTCACGTACTCATCCGCCAGCCCGCTGAACGAATGGCCTAGCTCGTGCAGGGCGACCTCGGGGGCGCTGCTGTTGCCGCCGGCATAGACCGCGAAGCTCCCCCCGCCGCCGCCGTAGCGGGTATCGTTCACGGTAACCATTCGCATCTCCGCATTGAAGCCAGAACCCGCCAAGTTCGTATTGAGCGCCTGCCAGGCCAGCGCCTCGTTCACATACAGCAGCCGGTCAGTCACGCCGTCGTAGTAGTACGTGGCCCCCAGGGCCGTGTCGCGATACGTGTTCGGCGGCACATCGGCGCCGGTCTGGTTGGAGGGGGTATCGATCTTGTAGACGTTGAAGAAGTTGCGGTACCGCGGGAACGGATCCTCCCCCTGGTAGAACATGTGGTTGAGCATGTTGTTGATGTGGGTGACGTACGTGGTGTTCAGTTGGCTGCTGAGGTAGCCGTCGCCCAGGAAGACCATGTCAACGCGATTGGCGGACGGGCCATTGTTCCAGAGCGTCGTATACCCCGCATACGCAGCCGGCCCTGCCATTGCCAAGACGATACAGCACGTCGCGAACAGACGTGCCGCGAGATTCTCTTTCCCCATGGAGCCCCTCTCACAACCTTGGCGATTTCCCAACACCCACAATATCGACCAGTACCGGGCGTATCAAGACATCGGAATGGGCAATCGGGCCACCGATGTGGGTCCAGCGGGCTACCCGGCGACTAGGCCGAGCCTATGGGGCCACGCACCATCCCGTCATTTCCGACCAATACCATTGCCTCCAAAAAAAACGCCACGGCAGCACCACCGGGATGTACTCCCCGCGGTCCTGCCGTGACGCTTCCCACGCCGAGGCGCAAACGCCCCGCGATATAGATCGTCGCTCCGTCCTACGCCTTGTCCAGCCAGCCATGCTCGCGATTGCCGTAGCTGATCGGCACGCCACCCTTCCCCGGCGCCGCCCAGCGAATGCCGTTCTCGATCACCTTCAGCACGTTCTTGTCGTAGTAGCTCGGGTAGGTCTCATGGCCGGGCTGGAAGTAAAAGATTCGGCCGGCCCCGCGCGTGTAGGTCACGCCGCTGCGGAAGACCTCCCCGCCGGTGAAGCTGCTGATCAGAACCGTTTCCATCGGCTCGGGGATATCGAAGAACTCCCCGTACATCTCCTCGTGCTCCAGCACGAAGTGGTCGTCGATGCCCTCAACAATCGGATGGCCAGGCCGCGTGATCCAGTA
This sequence comes from Planctomycetota bacterium, assembly GCA_025357795.1. Taxonomy (GTDB): domain Bacteria; phylum Planctomycetota; class Phycisphaerae; order UBA1845; family JANYLN01; genus JANYLN01. The sequence continues at coordinate 21,224 of JANYLN010000224.1, read as the reverse complement.
GACCGCCTGGTCGCCCGCCTCGCGCCACTTGAGGTTGCAGGTCGTGCCCATGAGTTTCCTGAAGATCTTGGAAAAATGGCCGCTGTGCAGCACAATGAGACCCATCCCCTCGAGCACCCGCTTCTGCACCCGCTCGACGATCTCGTCCGCCACTTCCTTGTGTGCGGTGTGCCCCCACCAGGTCAGAACGTCCGTCGCAGCCAGCCGCTGCTCCGTAAGACCATGCTCAGGCTCATCGAGCGTGGCGGTGGCAACCTGCATATCCGAACAGGTCCGCAGGTGCGAGGCAATCGCCTCGTGCATGCCCTTGGGATACACCTCGGCTACCTTGGGGTTCTTCTTCTCGTGACGGTACTCGTGCCAGACGGTAACGCGAATCGGCGACGCCATATTCAACCCTCCCATTACCAGCCCACTGCGTCAGCGGTGGGTATCGTTGTCCTCACCAATCCCCTGTTGCCACAGGGGGCGTGCTGCCGCTATCCCAGCACGATAGCCTTGCCCCCCAAGCCAATCAAGCCCGCCCGCCGCGCGACTTTCACTTCCCGCCTGCACGGCTCGGTATTGACGATAGCAGCTCGGTTTCTTAGACTTAAGTCTGTCGCCCCTGGGGGCGATAATGAATTGGGCGGAACGCGGCGGACCAACACCGGCTGCAAGCGGTTGGGCCGCAACGAACACCTATCCGGTGCCGCCCCCCGGCGATGCATGTTGCCGCCGGTGTAACCATGGATCCTATTGGAGAGGCGAAAAGCCATGGCGACCGTGCCACGCAAGAAGTCTGCCCCGCATCCATCCCCCGTTGCCCAGCCGACCCCGATCACGCATCCGCACGCACAGGCCGTGACCAAGAACGGCGCGCAGTGGGTTTGCGATGCCCTGGTGGACCTGGGCGTCGAGGTACTCTACGGCTATACCGGCGGGGCGATCCTGCCGACGTTTGATGTGCTGGCGGACACGCCGGTGAAGTTCGTCCTGACCCGGCACGAGCAGGGCGCCGGCCACATGGCCGACGGCTACGCGCGGGCGAGCGGCAAGGTAGGCGTGTGCATTGCCACGAGCGGCCCCGGCGCGACCAACCTGGTCACGGCGCTGGGCACGGCGTACATGGACAGCATCCCGGTGGTGGCGATCACGGGACAGGTCGCCACGGCGGTCGTCGGCAACGACGCCTTTCAGGAGGCGGACACCACGGGCATCACGCGCCCGGTCACGAAATACAACGTACTGGTCAAGGACGTCAAGGACCTGCCGCGGGTCATCCACGAAGCGTTCTACATTGCTAGAACGGGCCGGCCCGGGCCGGTGCTGGTCGATCTGCCCAAGGATGTCCAGGTGGGCAAACACACGTCGTCGGGGGTGTTCGACCTGAACCTGCCTGGCTACAAGCCGCGGGTCCGCGGGCACACGCGTCAGATCGAGCTGGCGGCCCAGGCGATCAACGCGGCGCAGCGGCCGGTGCTGTACGTCGGGGGCGGGGTGATCCTGTCCAACGCGGCCGAAGAGCTGCGGGCCCTGGCGAAGCGGGGCAACATCCCGGTCACGACGACGCTGATGGCGATGGGCGCGTTCGACGAGACGGACCCGCTGGCCCTGCACATGCTGGGCATGCACGGCAGCGCGTACGCCAACTATGCGGTCCAGTACAGCGATCTTCTGATTGCGGTGGGGGCTCGCTTCGATGACCGGGTGACGGGCAAGCTGGAGAGTTTCGCCCCGTTCGCGAAGGTCATCCACATCGACATCGACCCGTCGAGCATCAGCAAGAACGTGGACGTTGATATTCCGGTCGTCGGGGATGCCAAGGCGATCCTGGAAGAGATGGTGCCGATGATCGAGCACAAGCCGCGGGCCGAGTGGCTGAGCATGATCGACCAGTGGAAGGCCAAGTACCCGTTCACGTACAACCGGCAGGCCGGCACGGTCAAGCCGCAATTCGTGGTCGAGCAGATCTACGAGGCCACGCGGGGCAACGCCATCATCGCCACGGGCGTGGGCCAGCACCAGATGTGGGCGGCGCAGTACTACCGCTGGAACCGGCCGCGGCAGATGATCACCAGCGGCGGGCTGGGGACGATGGGCTTCGGGTTGCCGGCAGCGATCGGCGCGAAGATGGCCCGGCCCGACCAGACCGTCATCGACATCGACGGCGACGGCAGTTTCCTGATGACGCTGGCGGAACTGAGCACGGCGGTGGAGTACGAGGTGCCGGTCAAGGTCGTCATCCTGAACAACAGTTTCCAGGGCATGGTCCGGCAGTGGCAGGAGCTGTTCTACAAGAAGCGGTACTTCGCGACGGTGATGCGCAACCCGGACTTCGCCAAGGTGGCCGAGGCCTTCGGCGTGAAGGGCATCAGCGCGAACCACAAGGACCAGGTGCGCGACGCGATCGAACAGATGCTCGCGGAGCCGGGCCCGGTCGTGCTGGACGTGCACGTCGATCCGGCGGAGAACGTGTTCCCCATGGTGATGGCGGGAAAGAGCCTGCATGAGATTGAGATGGGGAATGTGTCGTGACGGCGGCTAGTGGTTCGTGGTTACCTGTTAATCGTAACAGCAACCAGGCACTCCGAGCGGGCCATTGCTGTTGACCATTCACAGTTCACGATTGACTACGAACAGGCATCGACCTGACGGCGAAGCAAGGATCCACCATGGAACGACGCGAACGCAAGATGGTGTGGCTTGACACGGACATCGGCACGGACATTGACGATGCGCTGACCTTGTCCTATCTGCTGGGCAGGCCGGACGTCGACCTGCTAGGCATCAGCACCGTGACGGTGTCGGCGGTCGAACGGGCGAAGCTGGCGGCGGCGATCTGCCGGGACCTGGGCCAGCCGAACCTGCGCGTCTTCGCCGGGGCGGATCGGCCGCTGCTCCACCAGCACCGCCAGAAGGAGTATCCGCAGACCGAGGCGGTGGATCCAGCGGCAGCGGCGGAGATCGAAGAACAGGTCGCCAAGACCGGCGCGCACATCGAGGCGATGTACCGGGCGGCGATGCGGTGGCCTGGCGAGGTACACCTGCTGGCGATCGGTCCGCTGACGAACCTGGCGTTGCTGGTGCGGACGCATCCGGACGTAGCCGACCTGCTGGCGAGCGTAACGCTGATGGCGGGACGGTACTATGGCCCGGCGCTGCCGGAGTGGAACGTTTGGTGCGACCCCCATGCGGCGGCGATCGTCTTCGAATCGTTCAAGAATATCCGAGCCGTCGGACTGGACGTAACGCTGCAAACGACACGGTCGGCGGAGGAGATCTTCAAGGTCTTCGCCCCGGCAGGCGCCACGGTCAGTCGGGCGATCGAGATCTTCATGCGCAAGCAGAAGAAGGAGAAGATCTGCCTGCACGACCCGCTGGCAGCGGCGTGCCTGGTCGATGAGCAGGTGCTGCAGTTCGAGCGGGGCACGGTGCAGGTCGAGACGGATGGCCGCTGGGCCGAGGGCGTAACGATGTTCCGCTCGAAGGCGGACGGCCCGCACCAGGTAGCCAAAGAGGTGAACCTCTCGCGGTTCTGCGCGGACTATGAACAAGTCCTGCGGGACTGCCGGGCGGTTCGGCAGGGATAACGAAACAAGGATTAACGTCAGGGTGTGCGTTACACACCTGTCAACGATACAAGGTGAACCATGAGTAACGGAAACGATAGCGAACTGGCTCGCGAGCGCAAGTGCGTGCTGAGCATCCTGGTGCAGAACCAACCTGGCGTGCTCAGCCACATCGCGGGGATGTTTGCGGCGCGGGGCTACAACATTGACTCGCTGGTGGTCGGCCGAACGGAGGACGCGGAGTTCTCGCGGATGGTCCTGGTGACCAAGGGCAACGAGCTGACGCTCGAGCAGATCCGCAAGCAGTTGGGCAAGATCGTGACGGTTGTGAAGGTCCGTGACCTGACCGAGCAGGACTACATCGAGCGCGACCTGATGCTGATCAAGATCCACTGCCCGCCGGAACATCGAGGGCAGATCAAGGAGATCACGGACATCTTCCGCGGGAGCATTGTGGACGTCGGGCCGAACGCGGTGATCATCCAGCTGACGGGGTCGGAGGAGAAGATCGAGGCGTTCGTCGAGCTCTGCCGGCCTTACGGGATCCAGCAGCTCGCGCGGACGGGCGTGATCGCGGTGCAGCGGGCCAGCCAGATCGAGAACAAGCTGCCGCGGGTCCGGCCGCTTCGCCGGCGTACCGCGACGCTGCCAATGCCGTTGGGCATGGAGAACACGGGCTTTAACCCGACGCCCTCGCCGGTGCGGGCGGAGGAAGAGGAATCTCCACTGCCGCCTTCGTGACGGCAGGACGGGGAACACAGGACCAACGAACGGCAACAACGGCAGGGGCAGGCTGGATAGCTGGCTGTTGCCGTTGTTGTCATTTGCGGGGGGCCCGGCGGCGTGGTGCTTGCTTGCCCCTCGCGCCTCGCGGCCAACCCCCTACTTCCTTTGCCTTTCCGGCGGGGTTTGGCTAAACTAGATGGAATCTTTGGGCCAAGGACCTATAACCTAAGGTCATGGGGCAAAAAAAAGAGGATCCAGGCTCGCCGAAACCCGGACCCTCCAAGCCAGGCTGTCCGCTCTAACGAGCGGTAACCCACAGCCTTTAACTGTATATCGACCCCACCAGGGGTCGGCTTAAGATTCAGCCGCAGTGCAGGGATCTAATTTGATGGATACAAAAATCGCCAAACTAGCCCTCGAGGACGGTACAATCCTGACAGGCCGAGCCTTCGGCAGCACCGGTACCCGCCAGGGCGAAGTCGTTTTTACCACCTCCATGACGGGATATCAAGAGATCCTGACCGATCCGTCCTACGCTGGTCAAGTCGTGACAATGACTTACCCGTTGATCGGCAACTACGGGATCAACCTCGAAGACCTTGAGTCCGCAGGGCCTAGCGTCGCCGGTTTCGTCGTCAAAGAGCTGTCGCACCGGACGTCAAATTTCCGTTCCAGCGGACATCTGTCGGATTGGTTGGCTCAGTACAACATTGTGGGCATCCAAGGGCTGGATACGCGGGCACTGACCCGGAAGCTGCGGGTCCAGGGGGCGATGAACGGCTGCCTGTCGAGCGAGGTCCTGGACGACGTCGAGTTGGTCAAGATGGCCCGGGCGTGCCCGAAGATGGCAGGGTTGAACCTGGTCGACAGGGTCGCCCCGAAGGCAATGTACTCTTGGGTGGACGGCTACAACAGCAAGTTCTCGATCGGCGCCCGCAACCGCAAGCCCAGCTGCAACGTGGTCGCCATCGACTGCGGCGCCAAGCACAACATCCTTCGCAACCTGGTTGAGACGGGCTGCAAGGTGACGGTGGTGCCGCCTACCTGGTCGGCCGAGCAGATCCGTGAACTCAAGCCCGACGGCGTGTTCGTCAGCAATGGTCCGGGGGACCCGGCGGCGGTCACGCACATGCACGAAGTGCTGCGGAACCTGATCGGCCAGATCCCCATCTTTGGGATCTGCCTGGGTCACCAGATGCTGGGTCTGGCGATCGGCGCGACGACATTCAAGCTGAAGTTCGGGCATCGCGGCGGGAATCAGCCGGTGATGAACCTCAAGACCGGCCGGGTGGAGATCACGAGCCAGAACCATGGCTTTGCGGTGGATGTCGAATCGCTCAAGAAGACCGGCTGCGTGCCGACGCACATCAACCTGAACGACAAGACGCTGGAAGGCTTCACGGCGCCGGACCGCTGCATGTTCGCGGTGCAGTACCACCCGGAGGCCTCGCCGGGGCCGCACGATGCGACGTACCTGTTCGACCTGTTCAGTAAGATGATCGAGACGGGCCACAGCCCGACGGCCGAGGAGATGGACGAGGCGCAGCGGCGTGTCGGGGCGGAAGTCCAGAAGCTCGCTGGGCCTGCGAAGTAGTCCTCCCCTGCCGAGCGATACTTTGTCCTTCCAGGGCGTGCTCAGGGCACGCCCTTTTGCTTTGGCGGGGTCACTGCCCCTGCGTATCAATGGCAGCGGGCGGGGTGGGAGCGAACCAGCGGTTGCGATTGCTTGCTCAGCCAAGGCTTAAGTTCGTTGTTTTAAGCGTCCGACGTACTGTCTGATACGACACCTGCTCGACGTACTCCAACTCCACCATTCGGTCGGCCAGCAACGTCAACATCCAGCGGCTTCGACCTTCCGGCGGCTTCTGGCAGGCCAAAGCCACCAAATGGGCTTCGGCCGTCTCCATCCAGCGTCCGCCGGTACTGGCGACGCTCCAGCGCCGCCTCCAAGCCTTCTTCCACAAACTCCTTGCGCACCCGCTCAACGGTTGCCCGTCCGACCTCCAGTCCTTCCGCGATCGCGCCATCGCCCCAGCCCGGTCCGCCCGGGCTGGCGTCGGCTTTCCAGAGAATCCTCGCGTGCATCAACTTCCGAGCGACCGCTTTGCCTCGCGACAGCATCGCCTGCAACATCCGCCGTTCCGCTTCCGTCAACGCCACGATATACTTCTTCTTCATCATGGCAGGCCTCCTTGCCTGGGTTATGTCTATCCCATCGGCAAGAAGGCCTAAACAAATCCGTCAGATCACGAGTCATGAAGCACTAGCCGGTTGGTGGTCGCGGCGACAACGGCGTGGCCTCAAGGCCGAACTCTGGAACGCATCCTCACCATGCGAAACCCGACTTACATCCAGGTGGGTCGCACCAGCTCAATGTACTCCGGGTTGTTGATGCCGAGGCCCTTCTCGGCTGCCAGGCGGTGCTGGAGCACCAAGCCGGGCTCGGTACTGACGGGCTTGAGGGCCTTTTCGATCCGCATGGCATCGAGTACGGTCTGGCCAATCGTGTCGGCGGCAACGGGGTCGGTGCTGATGACCAGGGCGCTGGCAATATCGACGGGGTCGCGGGCGGCGTCGGGGCGGGTGTCGTAGACGATCCGCAGGGCGTTGATGATGTTCAGCCGGACCTTGCGCCGGATCACCGGCATGGCGACGATGTCCGGGATGAACGGGCAGCACTGGTTGGCGTGGTAGAGCGCGGGCCGGCGGATCAGCCCGTGCGAGAGGTTCTTGAGCGAGCCGGTCATCCCAGCGATGCGGTGGGCCTTGAGGAACGGCACGTTGATGATGGCGGTGGCGTCCTCGGCGGCCCTGATTAATTGCTCCTTGCCGCTCCCGAAGTCGTAGACCTGCTCGGTCCAGCCAAAGGCGGGTTTGGCGAGCTGATCCGCCCATTTGGCAGAGACCGTCGCCTCCATGAGCGTGATCTGGGCGGGCTCGAAGCCGGCGGCCATCAGTGATTCGATCAACACCTCGGCGAACATCCCACTGGTGCCGATCCGCTCGGCATCGGCGCGGTTGCATTTCAGAAGAATCTTGTCGTTCTTGCGAAGGATGCTCTGCCAGGCGGCTTGGGCGGAGGGCTGCCTCAATGCAATGCACAGGCCCTCCTCGAACGTCTCGATGAGGGCTCGCTTGAGGATGCCCATGTTGGTCATGATCCGGGGGTTTTCCAGCAGGGCGACGCGGCTCTGGCGGGTCTTACTCTCGGTGATTGCCGCGGCCGGCCAAGCGTACAGGCATGCCGTCCCAGCGATTGCGCCCGCCAGGAACTGCCGGCGAGTGGAAACCGGGCTCATGCTCCTATACACTTCTGCCGAATGCTTGTTCATCGGAATCCCGAGAGGTTGCAGTACCTTGAAGCACAGCGGCGTGGTTGTGCCTTGATTCCTGATATCGGTTCGCGAGCCAGGACACCATGAACCAAGCCACTACTCCCAACCAGATGTTCGAATACTGGCAGCAGAAACTCGTCCCCATCGGCCAAGAGCACGTGCTGACGTTCTGGCCGGCGCTGACCGAGGCCCAGCGGATCGACCTGATCAGCGATCTGCAGCAGTTGCCCAGTCCGGCGGCGATCCACGAGTTGGTACAGCAGAACGTCATCAAGTGCGAGCCGCCGCGGATCGAAATGGACAAACTGCAGCCGGCCCCGTACTACCCAGCCAGCCCTGGCATCGACCAGGCTGGCCTGTACGCCGACGCCGTCAAGTTGGGCGTGCGGCTGATCCAGGAGGGCAAGGTCGCTGCGCTGTGCGTGGCGGGCGGCCAGGGCACCCGGCTGGGCTTTTCCGGCCCGAAGGGGGTATTCCCTATCAGCCCGGTCGAGAACAAGCCCCTGTTCCAGCTCTTCGCCGAGTACATCCGCGGCACGGAGCTGCGCTACGGCACGGGGCCGATTCACTGGTTCATCATGACCAGCCCGGCCAATGATATGGAGACCAGGCAGTTCTTCGCCAAGGAGAAGTTCTTCGGCCTGCGGTCCAGCCAGGTGCGATTCTTCACCCAGGGGGTGATGCCGGCCTTTTCGCCTGACGGCAAGATCCTCCTGGCGGACAGGAACCACCTGGCCCTGTCGCCGGACGGCCACGGCGGCACGCTGCTGGCGCTGCGGCGGACGGGTAGCCTGGAGGAGATGGCGGAGGCGGGGATCGAGCAGATCTCCTACTTCCAGGTGGACAATCCGCTGGTGCACTGCATCGATCCGCTGTTCATCGGGCTGCACGCGATGAAGAAATCGCAGATGTCCAGCAAGATGCTCGAGAAGGTGGACGACTTCGAGCGGGTGGGCAACTTCACGATGATCGACGGCAAGGTGATGGTCGTGGAGTATAGCGACCTGCCGAAGGAGCTGGCGGTGACGAGGAACCCCGACGGCAGCCGGAAATTCAACGCCGGCAGCATCGCGATCCACATGATCAGCCGGCAGTTCGTCGAGGACCTGACAGCCGACGAGGCCCGGTTCAAGTTGCCTTGGCACCGCGCGCACAAGAAGGTCCCCTGCATCAACGTCAACAGCAGGGAACTCGTCGAGCCGAGCGAACCTAACGCCATCAAGCTTGAGACGTTCATCTTCGACGCGATCCCGATGGCACAGAACCCTCTCATCCTGCAGACGCTCCGCGAAGAAGAGTTCAGCCCGGTCAAGAACGCTACTGGCGCGGACTCGGTGGACACCAGCCGGCGCGACCAGAGCAGCCGGGCCGCCCGCTGGCTGGAGCAGGCCGGCGTGAAGGTACCGCGCAAACCGGGCGGCGAGCCGGACGCGACGATCGAGATCAGCCCCCTGTTTGCGGTCGACGCCGAGCAGCTCCGCGAGAAACTGCGCACGATGCCCGAGATCAAGCCGGGGATGCAGGTGTATATCAAGTGACGGCGTAACGACGTCAATAGTCAGCGGCCAACGGTCGGCCAGGGCTGACGCCAATACAAGGCCCCTACCCGCGGGTGGGGGCCTGTTCTCATTTCGTGGAGTCTTCCGCGAAGGCTCCCTGATCGGCGGGGGAACGGAACCGCGCGGAGCCGCGCAGACCGCGGGTCCGCCGGAACTGTGCCACGGATTACTCGCTGGCGGAGCTGTTCGAGCCTCTCGGCGAAAACCACTGCGTCCCGGCGGACGTAGTCTCCGTCGAAAAACCCGCCGCCGTCGCCCTGCCGCTCGGCCCAGTCGCACGGGCCCTGCCGGATCGGCACGTACTGCTGCCAGAAGCGTGGGTCCCGCTGCAGGCCGGTCCGCACACACCAACTGTCGTGCAGGCAGATAAACGTAGGCCGCAGGTGCTCCAGGATGTGGTCGCGCAGCCTGGGGGCGTCACGGTCGAGCAGCCGGCCGATCGTGCGATCGCACAGCCCACCCAGGTCGTACACCCTCAGCTGGGAGAAGTAGTACACGCCCCCGACGTCCGGACACAGCAGCGACCCATCGACGATCCCCAACGCCGCCGCATACTCGTTGAACGTCAGAGCGGTGGTCGCCACGTCGGCGAACGGGGCTGTCGGCCGGGCGGCGAAGGCCCGCGTCCGCGGCACGAAGACGGCCGCGGACTGCGCCAGCATCCCCGCCAGGCATACCGCAAAGATCCTCTTACGAAGGCCAGGGGAACCGCCTGGCCAGGTGCGGACCATCTCCGTCCCGCCCGCCGCCAGCAGAACATAGAACAGCATGAAGAACGGCGTGGCGAAGCGGTACTCCGCCATCCAATCGATGGGCAGCAGGCAATAGATGACCCAGGCACACAGCAGGGCAAGCCCGACGGGCACGAACAGTCTTCGGCGCGGACTGCGCCATCCGACCAGCACCAGGCAGGCCAACAGGACCAGCAAGAGCCATTCGGCCCGCAGCCAGGACAGGCTCGCCAGCAGTTTGTACGTCGCCACCCGGTGTTCCCGTGTCAGCAGCAACAATCGGCCAACGTCGCTCCAGGCGGTCCCCTGCTTGGCATAGTACGTATTGGGTAGCCAATCGCCGAAGTACGCATACCGGAACCCTGCGTACAGCAATACCGGCGGCAGCAAGGCCAGCAGGTAGACCACCAGGTTGCGTAGTGCGGATCGCCACTGTGCTCGGCCCGCCAGCACCTGCCAGACCGGCAGCGTTGCAAAGACCACCCCGTACAGGATGCCCTCCGGCCTGGTCAGCGCCAGCCCCGCCCCCACCAGGCCCGCGAGGATGGGCGTCCACGGCGTACCGGCGGTCCCCGCCGCGACGTGGCGGACGCACAAGAGGCAGCACACGCCTGCCAGCAATGCGTACAGGGCATTTTCCAGCCCCGAGTTCGTCCAGGCCACGAAGCTCGTGTTGACCGCCAGCAGCAGACACGCGCCCGCGCTGGCGAGCCGGCCCCAGAAGGCCTCGCGCACCAGCGTCCGGCAGATCCGGTCCACCACGAAGAACGTCCCCAGGGTCAGCATGAGGCTGATGAGTTTGATGATGGGCGTCGGATCGTTGGGATCGCCCAGGAAGGCAGGTGCCACCAGGAACGTCCAAAGCGGGTTGGAGAAGCCCTCGACCGGCTCGGCCCCCACCTGGGCAATCAGGCCGTGGCCATGCACGAGGTTCCGTGTATAAGCGAAGGAAATCGCCGCATCGTCCACCAGCCAGCCCGCCAGCGGCAGGCTATGCAGCACGAACAGGCCGAACGGCAGCAGCACGTGCCAGGGGAAGCGGCCCGGCGAGAGCCTTGTGTCTGGGGTCCGCCGCTTCCGTTGCGACCGGCTGTGGCGTACAACGGGCCACGGATGCCTTGTCTGCGCAGATACCATACCGTCCCCTGTACGACGTGCCTGAAGTTGCCAGCCCGCCGCTGGCCTCACAGGTAATGGTATGCCTGACGATCAGAATTGCAGAGGACAAGTCGCCGGGTGTTATGCCGGATCCCGCGAAGGCACCTGGTTGGCAACGAGATCAACCGGGCCATGGATCGCCGACAGCCGTTCTACGTCCGCAGGTGCCATTCGCCGCGCACGACGTACTTGTAGGTCGTCAGGTCGGCGGCGCCCATCGGTCCGCGGGCGTGCAGTTTGTCCGTGCTGATGCCCACCTCTGCGCCCAGGCCGTACACGCCGCCGTCGGCGAGCCGCGTGGTCGCGTTGACCATCACGCTGGCGGAGTCGACGCCGGCGACGAACCGGTCCGCGGCCGGCACGTTCAGGGTCAGGATCGCGTCGGTGTGGTGCGAGCCGTACTTGTTGATGTGGCCGATGGCCTCGTCCAGGGAGTCGACCACCTTGACCGCGATGATCAGGTCCAGGTACTCCTTGTACCAGTCCTCTTCGCCGGCGGGGCGGGCCTTCGCGAACAGTTGGCGCGTCCGCTCGCAGCCGCGGACCTCCACGCCCTCTTGCACGAGCGCGGCACAGACCATCGGCAGCAGCGTCTTGGCGATGTCCTTGTGGAACAGGAACGTCTCGGCCGCATTGCAGACCCCGGGTCGCTGGACCTTGGCGTTCACGCAGACGTCGCGGATCCGGTCCGCAATGGACTCGGTGCCCGCGTCGACGTAGACGTGGCAATTACCCGTGTAGTGTTTGATGACGGGGATGGTCGAGTCAGCCACGACGGCGCGGATCAGGCTCTCCCCGCCGCGGGGGACCACCAGGTCGATGTACTCGTTCTGCTTGAGCAGGATCGGCACGAGGGACCGGTCGGTCGTCTCGATGACCTGGACCGCCTCGGCGGGCAAGCCCGCGCCGGCGATTGCGTCGCGGAAGACCTGGCCGATCGCCGCGTTGGAGTGCAGGGCCTCCTTGCCGCCGCGGAGGATGCACGCATTGCCGCTCTTTATGCACAGGGCGGCGGCGTCGCTGGTGACATTGGGGCGGGCCTCGAAGATGATCAGCACCGAGCCGATCGGCACGCGGACCTTCTCGATCCGCAGGCCGTTGGGGCGAACCCAGCCATCGATCACCTGGCCTACCGGATCGACCTGGGCGGCGATCGCCTCGACGTCGGCGGCGATTCCGGCAATCCGCTTCTCGTCCAGTTTAAGCCGATCGAGGACGGCCTTGCCCAGGCCCGCCTGTTCGCCGGCCACCATGTCGCGGGTGTTGGCCTCGATGATCTGTTGCGAACGCTGCCGAAGCAGCTGCGCCGCCGAGCGGAGCGCCGCATCCCGAACCTGCCCCTTGGTCTGGGCCATGAGATAGCCCGCCTGGCGGGCTTTCCTGGCCAGTTCGACGGCGTACGCTGTCAAATCCATTGTCTGGGTGCTCATGATATCTGGACCTCCGGCGCGGCCGATCGGGTCCCGCGTCGTATCTCTATCGTATTCCCGCTGCTCAGCGATGGGCGTCCAGGCCGGCCGTAGCATTCTTTTCCTGCAGCGTGAACCGCACGTCCCGCAACTGCGTGATCACCTGCACGCTGGCCGGCAGGCTCTGGATCTTGATCTGCCGGGAGATCGGCTGACCGATGTTCGCCTCGTCTGAGCCGTATACCTGCACGACCAGTTGGATGTCCTCCTTGCGGAGGTTTTCAACCAACTGCCTGGGACCGGCCACGGTGATGTCCGGCAGGAACTCCGCCTTGTCCAGCGGCACGGGCGTGTACCGGCTGAGCACCTCGTACGTCGCACTGAACGACACGGGCACGCTCCGGAACGTCCGCGGAGCGGTCGTGTCCTTCAACTTGAACCGGATGTCGAAACTGGCCGGCTCGAAGCGGACCAGCTTGGCTTTCGGACCGCTCTGCGACCACTGCAGCTCGACCGTCGGATGCTGCAGCTCGTTCGGCTTGCTGGCGTCGACGTAGCGGGTCACATCCACCGCCAGGGTATCGCCCGACAGCTCGTCCGCCATCGTCGACGGCAGGATCACCTCCACGCTGACGGGCTTGGGATCCCCCGCGTCGACGACCATCTCGCCGAACTCAGGCTTGATCCGCATCGGCCGGCGGACCATCGAATCGATCTCGACGGTGAACATCTCCGGGCGGACCGAGGTGATCGTCAGGCCAGGCCGGCGGATCGCGTCCAGCTGCGACAGCACCTTGATCGACTCGAAGGTCTGCCGCGCGCGCTTCGCGTCCTTCTCCGGCTTGCCCATCACGAACGTGGGGTTCAGCGGTTTGGTCTGCAACTGCTTATCCATCTCGTCGATCACCGCGTGGGACGCGCTGAACGTCACTTCGAACTGCAGGGCCTCGGGTTCCTGGGCCATCACCAGGTACGCGCTGCTGGGCGGCTGCACTGCCAAGCGCAGCGTGATCGTCTTGCTGGCGGTGTCGGCCTGGTCGGCGAAAAACCAGATCAGTCCCGTCAAGAGGACCACGATAAGACCGGTTTTCAGCCTGTCATGCCACACGCAACGTCTCTCCAACATCGTTTTCGTTGAATTTGCCCACGGCCCGCGGTTCTGCCGCTTAGACCGCCACTCGGGGGTCCGACTCCGGCGTTGGTTCCGCCGCATCGGGCTTGCGATTGGACAGCATTTCCAGCAGGCTGCGCCGCAGCGAATCGACGGTCAGCGGCCGCATCAATCGGCCTCGCATGGCGATCGAGATGATCCCGGTCTCCTCGCTGACCACCACGATGACGGCATCCGATTCCTGGCTAAGCCCCACGGCCGCACGGTGCCGGCTACCCAGCGTGCTTTCCAGCTCCTCGCTCTCCACCAGCGGGAACTGGCAACCGGCCGCGGAGATCCGCCCCACCTGGATCGTCACCCCCAGGTCGTGCAGGGCCGAGCCCGGACAGAAGATCGTCATCAGCAATTCCGCGGTCACCTCGGCATCGAGCCGCACGCCCCCGCTGGCGATCGCGCCCAGCGGCACGTCCCGCTCGATCGCCACCAGTGCACCGATCTTGTTCTTCGACAGGTACGTCACCGCCCGGCAGAGTTCATCCACCAACCGATCGACGTCCCGCGTCAGGCCTTGCAGCCAGCGAGTCTCGCCCAGCCGCATCAGGCCGCGGCGCAATTCCGGCTGGAATACCACCAGCGCCACCAGGAACATGCCCATCACGAAGGGGGTATAAAGGATCTTGATCCGCTCAAGCCCCAGCCGCTCGGCCACCAGCTTCACCAGCAGCGTCGCCGACACCAGGACCACCGCCACGCCGGTAAAGACCCGGCTGCCGCGTGTACCCCGCAGGAAGCGCACGCACAAATAGACGACCGCGCCGATCAGAAACCATTCAAGCAGCACGTTGAGCGGCCCGTATCCGGACCGCATCATACGCAGGTACCACTCTGACCATGAGGACCAACTGGACATCTCGGACCTTCCGTGTCTACTCAGATTTTTACAGCGGCAGTATACCCCCCTGTCGGAATATCTGCCACTGCAGTGTTATACTGTTTGTCGTCGCGTCCGGTTCGGATCTTCCGCACACACAAGCGATTGGAGCCCGTCCATGAAGGCAGCCGTCTTCACCGCCGTCGGCCAGATGGAACCCCGTGACCTGCAAGAGACGAGGGTCACCCCCGGCGAGGTCCTCGTCCGCGTGACGGGATGCGGCGTTTGCGGCACGGACGTGCACATCCTGCACGGCGACATAACAGAAGGCATCCGCCCGCCGGTCGTGCTGGGCCACGAGATCACGGGCATTATCGAGCAGGTCGCTGCGGACGTCTCCGGTCTCAAACCGGGCCAGATCGTCGCGATCGACCCGGTGGTCACCTGCGGCAAATGCGACTATTGCCAGAGCGGCATGCCCAACCTCTGCCGCGATCTACAGATCATCGGCTACAAGCGCAACGGGGGGTTCGCCCAGTACTGCGCCGCCCCGGCTTCGCACGTCGTGCCGCTACGGCCCGGCACGAGCCCACAGGCCGGCATCCTCGTCGAGACGCTTGCGTGCGTGATCAACGGCTACGACCGGCTCGTCCCCCAGCCAGGCCATTCGGCACTGGTCATCGGGGCCGGCACGGTCGGGCTGCTCTGGACGCAACTGCTGGCCGGGGCGAACCTCGCCCCACTGGCGGTGAGCGAGCCGGTCGCCAGCCGGCGCGACCGGGCGAAGAATCTTGGGGCGGATCTGGTGTTTGACCCATCGGCCGGGGATCTGCGGCAGCAGATGGCCCGCGCGGGACTCGACGGCTTCGACTACATCGTAGACGCCTCGGGCGACCCGGTGGCCCTTGAGCAGGCGATCCCGCTGGTCAGGCCGGCTGGGAAGTTCCTGGTCTTCGGGGTGTGCCCGCGGGATTCGAAGATCACGGTCAACCCGTTCGAGCTCTACAACAAGCAAATCAGCGTCATCGCCAGCAAGATGCCGCCCAAGACGCTCTCCCGCGCCGCCCGGGTGATCGAGGCCGGCAAGATCGATGTGAACGCTATCGTGACTCAGACCTGGCCGCTGCCGCGATTGGGCGAGGCCATGGACGGCTTTGCCGCGGCCCGTGACAAGCAGATCAAGGTGATGATCGATCCGTGGATGTAGGGGGAAATCCAAGGCGGTCTTTCCAGCCTCAACAATCGACCGCCAGACGCCAACGCAGCCCGCGTTTGCTGGCCTCTTCGAGGACGCGAGCGAACTCCTCCAGATCGCGGGTCACCGGCCCGGGCTCATCCAACAAGGCTGGATTCTTCCGCAGCTCCGTGACCAATACCCCGATAGTGCGTAGGCCCTGCTTGGGATCGAACTATTGCTCCTGCCCGACAAGCGGCAAATTGAGGTCGCCGGAGCTATCGTCTCCGAACTCCGCCGCGTCAGTCTCGCACTCGCTGAAGAACTCCATCAGCGGCGTTACACCCAGCCGCTCGGCGATCGCCGCGAGTCTGCCTTCCTTCCAGGAGAGGGCCTTCCCGTTTACGGAAGGATCAAAACCCGGTGCGGCACTGTCCAATACAATGTAGAGGGCTGCCCCCATGTCCTGATCTCCCGTCCGGCGATCTGCGTCTGGAAAGACTTCGGCCTTGCTGGCCGTGGTGAATCAGCGTGCCGGTGGGGTCCCTTCCCCGCCGGTCTTCTGCGCCGCCAGCAGCGTTGCCAGTTCGCGCAGCGCGCCGGGCCCCGCCTGCAGGAACGACTCGAACAGCTGGTTCAGCACGTGCAGAAAGTCGACCATCTCCTCCAGCCGGCTCCGGTACTGCTGGGCCTCCTGGCGGGCCTGTGGGTCCTGCAGCGTGCCTTCCGCCTGGCGAGCCAGGTTGCAGCAATGGCTGATGGTGTCGACGATGGGTTCGACTTCGCGGCGCTTCCGCTGGCGGGCGATGTTTTCGAAGATCGTCCAGACGCTGGCGTCGCAGGTGTAGTAGTCCTTGCGGTCGCCCCTCTGGTGCACCCGGCGGACCAGGCCCCAGTCCAGCAGGCTGCGAAGCGTCATCGAGGCGTTGCCGCGACTGATCGACAGATCTGCCATGATCTCATCGGTACACAGCGGCCGGGGACAGATGAACAGCAGGGCGTGCACCTCGGCCATGGTCCGGCTGATGCCCCAGTAGGGCGCCATCTCCCCCCAGCAGCGGATCAGGGACGCCTTGGCCTCGTCCAAGGATTTTCTGTCATCGTTCATCCCCCCACGATAGCAGGAAATAGCGAAATTTCAAAAGGTTCTGAAACCGGGTCACTCCCCACTGCCGACGGGCACCTCGACCGGCACCGGCCGGCGAACCAGTTCGACCATCCGCACCGCTATGCACACGAGCACGCCGAACGTCATGGTCAACACGACGACATCCGCGATCAGCAGTGTCATCTTGGTCTGCCAGTTGGGGATGTAGTTGACCACCAGCAGCCGAACCAGCATCGTCAGCGTTGTCACCAGCACGAACAGCCCCGGGGCCAGCGTGTACCAGTAGTTGCGGCCGCGATTCAGCAGCCAGACGCTCGCCACCAGCAGCGCCAGGGCCGCTAGCAACTGGTTGCCCGAGGCGAACAGCCCCCAGGTGGCAGTCGCAGCGTCCCATAACGATCTTTGGCTCGGCGGCGGCCTTTCGTATGTAGCCGGGTGACTGAATGTCTCGCCCCCATAGCACATCCGGTGCGACAGGCCACGGGCTGGACCTCGCCCTGCTCCCAGATAATATGTGGCAGGCGCAGGCTCTTGGCTCCGATATCGAGGTGATCCGCAATCATGGACGACCTACAGCATTCCGATCGATCGCCCGGCGAGTCCGAGCCCAAGGAGTCCCCGCCGATCCCGGTAGCCCGGCCAGCGGATCCTTCGCTGTCACAGGCACCGGCCCTGGCGCCCGATCGCTGGTGGGCCCCAAGACCCATCACCCGGCTGCAGGCCCTGGGCGACATCCTGATCGTGATCGTCGTGCTGGTCGTGCCGCAGACGGCCGCGGCGTTGGTTGGCTCCAGTGTCCATACGGTCCCCGAGCCGCCGCCTGTCAATTACATCCTGGGCGCGAACTCAATGATCTGGGCGACGGTCGCGCTCGTGGCGATCTACCTGACCTATCGCTCGGGCCAGCCGCTTTCGAGCATCGGCTTTCGGCGGGTAAACCCATTGGCGGCGATCAGTGCAGCCGTGCTGGCGACGATCGCAATTTACGCCTTCCTGTTTGTGACCGCCCTGCTGGCCGCTGCACTCACTCGTGCCAGCCACGAGACGATGACCGCGCCTGCGCGGGAGATCTTCGGACTGCTCGGCCCGCCCTCCTGGCTATCGATCCTGGTGATTGCGGGCAGCGCCGCGGTGTTCGAGGAGATTGTCTTTCGCGGCTTTATTTTGACCAGGCTGCGAGTACTGCTGGGCAACTGGACCATCGCCATCCTGGCGGGCGCGGTGTTGTTCGCCGTGCCGCACATCTGGCAGGGCCGCTGGGCGGTCCTGCTGGTCGTGCCGGTGGCGATCGTACTGTCGGTCACGTTCGTGCGGCGGCGAAGCCTATGGGCAGCGATGCTGGCGCACTTCCTGTTCAACTTCCTGCAACTGGCCGCCCTGCGAGCCCTGCAGACCAGTCCGCAGTGGCAGGATATCCTCCGGCCAACAAGCTGAGCACTAGTACGGGAACATCGCGTCCACCTCAGCCCGGGCGAACTCCACCACGAAGGGGGTGAGTTTGGCGACGACGGCGTCGAGGTACTGGCGGCCCTTTTCGGCGGTGGCCTTGTGCGGATTGCCCACGCCGCTGTTGGTGGTCAGCTTGTCCCACGGGCGGGTGATCTTGACCCAGCCTTCCTCAAGTGCCTTGAACCGACTGACGCGGGTCTTGCCTTCGTCGGCCTGGCTCAGCGGGGCCATCAGGTTCGGGAACAAGTGCAGGCCCACGCTGCTTTCCATCTCGTCGGCATGATCGCCGATGTTCTCGAAGATCCTGCTGGCCTGATCCTGGCACACCTGCCACCAGTTGCACGTGGCAATGAACACGCCGCAGTCGAACAGCTCGCGCTGCAGTGGGTTAAAGTCGTTGCCCCCATGGCCGTTGAGGATCAGCATCTTTTTGACGCCTGCGGCCTTGAGGCTGGCGACCACGTCCTTGAGCACCGCCAGTTGCGTGCTGGGGTTCATGTTGATCACCAGCGGGAAGGCCAGCAGGTTGGTGTTCACGCCGAACGGCACCGTCGGCAGCAGGTAGACGCGCGCCCCCTGTTGCCAGGCGCCCTGGCAGACCCGCTCGGCCACCTGCGTGGTCGTCAGCGTATCCGTGCCGTACGGCAGGTGCAGGTTGTGCGGCTCGGTCGCGCCCCAGGGCAGGATCGCCGCCTGGGGTGGATTCTGGCGAACGGACTGCAGATTCGTCTCGACGAGTACGTACGGGCGCATCGGGCAGCTCCTTGCGTGTTCGATCCTGCGACACTTTGGTACTAGCCCTACCATTCTCCAAACAGGCCGGACTTACCAGCCTAGCATCGATCCGCCCGTGTTGCCAGCGGCCTGCCAATCGGAAGCCTATGCCCGCGTTGCCCCTCGACAATCGCGACCTACTTGTCGATAATTCGCTCCTTGCTGGTTGGTCGAGGGACGCCATCTGCTGCCGGCCCGGGCTGTGCAAGCAATCCGCCCCCTTAGAACAGATGACCGCGACTGCGGGAATTTCCGCAGGAATTGACATTTGCGCATGGGTCGTAAGAATCGGACCGGTGCCGATGGTTGAAGGTTGAATGGTGTTGAACCCACATAACAAAGTTATCCGACCCTGGACGTTCGCGGGCATCATGCTGTCGTACTGGTGCAATGCCCGCTGCCCGTTCTGCTATGTCTCGTGCAGCCCCGACGCCAAAGACTGGGTCGACCCGCGCGAGGCCGTACGCTGGTGGCAGCAGCTCGACGAACTCGCCCGCTCGCAGGGCAAGACCGTCAAGGTCCACCTGTCCGGCGGCGAGCCCTTCGGCAACTGGCCTGTGCTGCGGGAGATTGCCGCCCTGGCACACGAGAAGGGGCTAACGGCCGGGGGATCATTCCAGAAAGTTGAAACTAACGCCTTTTGGGCGAGCGATCCTGAAATGGTGCGGGACCGGCTGGGCGAACTCGACCGGCTGGGCATGCAGAAGCTCTGCGTCTCCGCCGATCCGTACCACCAGCGGTTCGTCGACCCGGCGCTGGTGCGCACATGCGTGGAGACAGCCAGGCAGGTGCTCGGGCCGGACCGCGTCCAGGTCCGCTGGCTGGAGTGGTACGAGAACATGCAGGACCTGCGCAACACCCCGCGAGCCCAGCGCGGCGAAGTCTTCCGGGCCGCGCTGGCGCGGCATCGAGAGCGGTTGACCGGCCGGGCCGCGCAGGCCATCGCCGGCCTGCTGCAACCCGGCGCCTCCGGTGCGCTCGCTCGGGAGGTGTGCGACCAGGCCATCCTGGGTGCGCGGCACATCCACATCGACCCGTACGGCAACGTCTTTCCGGGCACCTGCGCGGGGATCATCCTGGGCAATGCCCGCGAGCAGCCACTCCAGGCGATCTGGGCGGACGTGACCGAGCAGTATTACACCAACCCCATGCTGAGCGCCTTGATCGAGGGCGGCCCGCACGTCTTACTGCGGTACGCCAGGCTGCTGGGCGGCTTCGAACCGCGCTTGGCGGGCTACGCGGGCAAGTGCCACCTGTGCAGCCACGTCCGGCAGTTCCTGTACGAGAAACGGGTGTTCGAGAAGCGGCTGGGTCCGCCCCAGTGCTACGGCGAGCACTGGGCCGACCCGTCAGGCGGGTCCGACGAAGCGGATGACGGACCTGACGACTGATCCTTGTCTGCCGGGCCGAATCCTAGAGGACCCCCGGCACGCGAAAGATCAGGGACAGGTCGATCGGGCGGTCGAACTTCACCGCGACCTCGTGCAGCATGGCACGGATATGCCGGCAGCGGACCACCGTGGCCGACACCACGACCCACTTGCCGGTTCGCGAAGGCAGATGCACGATGCACGAGCGGCCCGTGTACATCATGTGACTGTGCAGAAACGCCATGCCATCGGCGGAAAGGTTCCGCGTGGGCACGATGAAGGCGACGCCCTTGCTGGCAGTATCCCCCGGATAGACCACAGCGTTGTGGACGCGAAAGCGAAGCCGCGATCCCCGTCGCTGCTCCGCGGGCTCGTGCCCCTGCGGCTTGTCCAGCAGGTCCAGGACCTTGATGAGTATGGCCCTGTCCACGCGGACCGCATTGATGCGAACGACATCCGACTGTAACGTCCCCGCGCTGCTCATAGGCTCTTGCGTCTCTCGGTACTGCACATACGATACTGCTGCGAGCATGTGGTCCCCGCTGCCATGCCCATCAGGCTTATCGGCCCAGTCTGGGGAACGCTTAATCTTTGTTTGGGCAAAGGCCCGGACTTTGGCGGACCCGCCCGGGCCGCTAGAATTGCCCTGTTGGCCCGGTAAAAGACGGCCTTGTGTACAGGAGAAAGCCTTGGCCCCGACCCGTCTGCCCGATATCGTCCTGCAGCCGATGTCCAAGCCCCGCCGGCAGCACTGCATGGACCTGCTGGAGAGCCTCCTTTCGCTGCCGACGGCCCCGTTCGTCGAACAGCACGTGCTCGGCTTCGTGCAGGAGTTCGCCCGCGTCCGCAAACTCCACTGCCGGGCGGACCGCTTCGGCAACCTGCTGCTGAGCAGGGG
>JANYLN010000156.1 GCA_025357795.1 Planctomycetota bacterium | reverse complement strand
ACCTCTTCGTCCGACAATTCCGGTAGTGCACGCGATTTATCCACGGTGGTGTGGAACGTGAACCCCAGCAACGCTTCCACTTGTACCGGCGCGCCGTCCGAGATTGCCGGTTTTAGGCGCCATTTCTTGACCGCTTCGCGGAGAGGATCTTGCAGGCTTGCGCTGTCACAACCTTCAGGCCAGGCTTCGCGAATGTGTCCCGCCCGATCCGCGGAAACGTAGACTGCGCATCCGCCTGCGGCCAGACCGTCACCGTCCAGTACGCCGCCACCGGCGGCACGGCCACCGGCGGCGGGGTGGACTACACCCTGACGGCTGGAACCCTCACCTTCAACCCGGGCGTGACCAGCCAGAACGTGCCCATCACCGTGGTCAATGATTCGTTAGTCGAGAGCAACGAGACCATCATTGTTACCTTGAGCAGTCCGGTGAACGCCACGCTCGGGGCCAACACGACGCATACGTACACCATCAACGACAACGACACGGCGCCCACCCCCACCTTTGTGGCGGCGGGAACCGTCGCCTCCGGCACGGGTGCCATCACCCCGGCGCTGCCGTCCGGTCTGCAGACCAATGACATCCTGCTGCTGTTCGTGGAGACGGCCAATCAGACCATCTCCATCACCAACCAGAACGGTGGCACCTGGACGCAAGTGACCGGCTCCCCGCAAGGCACCGGCACTGCCGGAGGCACGGCGGCTACCAGTCTCACGGCCTTCTGGTCCCGCTACAATGGGACCCAAGGCGCTCCCACCACCAGTGATTCGGGCAATCACCAACTCGGACGCATTATCGCCATCCGGGGCGCCACGACCTCTGGCAATCCCTGGGATGTAACAGCAGGCGGAGTGGAGGCCACCTCGGATACGAGCGGCTCCATTCCCGGCGCCACCACCACCGTGGCCAATGACCTCGTCGTGGTGGCTATCGCCACCTCCTTGCCGGATGCCTCCGGCACCGCGCAGTTCTCCGGCTGGACCAATGCGGGGCTCTCTAGCCTGACGGAATGCACCGACAATACCGTCACCGCCGGCAATGGCGGCGGCTTGGCGATTGCTACCGGCGGCAAGGCAACGGCCGGCGCCTATGGCGCGACCGCCGTCACGCTCGTGAACGCGGCGCAGAAGGGAATGATGAGCATCGCCATCAAGCCGTAACGACGAACGGACGACGCGGAGCCGCGGAGAGCATAGCGAGGGCTTCGCGCGCAACCCAACTGGAAGATGAAAGGCACGGCTCCCGGAGGTGAAGGGTAACCCCCAACCCCCGGGAGCCTCGCCGTGCCCAAGGCAGATGCATGGCGACGCGCCTGGCCCCCGGCAAACCGGCCCGATGCTATTACACAATAGTGTTACAACCAGCACGGCCGGCCGGCCTCCGCTCCCGCGCCTGCCAGCCCCCCCGCCGGCCGATAACATGCCCTGCCCCACCGCTGAGATCCGCCATCTTCGCAATCCACCTACCGGACCACGCATATCAGGATTATGAGAAGGGTTCCGCCGTTGATACGTTAAGAAATGTAATGAAGTCGTGCAAAAGGTATTGAAACGGATTCGTACGTCTGCTAGTATGTTCGCGTACCTGCCCACTCTCTCGCCGGGGTGGCCGCGGGTCAAGGGGAATTTTGCTGATGTGTAAAAGGTTTCAGGAGAACCTGCGTCTCTTGGCTGCGCTGTCGTGTCTGCTGGCCTTGGCCAGTGTTGCACATGCCAGTCTGATCCCGCAGGGTGTTGACCTCTGGTTCAGCACGAACACCTACTCGATGTCGTTCAAGAACGGCGTCAACTTCATGGCCCCGGACAATCTGTACAGTACGTCCGGCAGCATCGCCCTGACCAACGGCGATTTGCTTAAGGCCTTCGACCCGGCTCGCTGGTTCATGTCCTTCGGCCACGGCCTGGATGCCCTGACGGTCGTCCAGAATCCCGGCTCGACCAAGTCCGAGGTATACTTCAGTACCGGCCGGACCTTCTTCAGCCGCACCTTCGGCAGGAACATCGGCGAGGGCGATCTGCTCAGCCGCAACGGCTACGTCGTTGCCACCAACCAGGACCTGGTCGCCAAGTTCGCCCCCAACGGGGAGAACTTCGGGCTCGATGCCGTGAATGTCATCAACCCAGGCGAGAACCGCGAGATCGTCTTCAGCACCCGTAAGGACTTCTACTCCAACGCCTTGGGCAAAACGGTCGGGGCCGGCGATTTGCTCAGCGACAGCGGCAAGATCATCGCGACCAACACCGACCTGCTGGCAGACTTCAGCCCCCGCGACGCCGGCAAGAGCTACGGCCTGGACGCCGCCTACATCTACAAGTACAACGAAGACGGCTCGCCGGTGGTCTGGTTCAGCACCAACCAGCGGTTCTTCAGCCAGAGCCTCAATCGCTGGGTCACCCCCGGCGACCTCCTGAGCAACGATGGCCAGATCGTCGCCACCATCGCCGAACTGATGGGGAACTTCGGTAGCCACTTCCCGGCCAACCCGGGTCTCGATGTGATCGCCTTTGCCCCCGGCAGTAGTTCGGGCAATCTCCAGGCCGGCCGCACCGATATCAGCCGGCAACTGCCCAAGCCGGTCCCGGCCGGACAGCCGATTCCGACCGTACCCGACCCGGCTACGCTGTGCCTGCTGGCCGTGGGCGCCGCCGTCAGCATGATGCGGAGACGCTAGGCCAGATACAACCAATCAGGGCCCATCCGGTCCTGAGGTAATAGACTGCAGACAGGGTATGAACTCGGTGGTAACTTGTGGTTGCCGCCGGGTTCTTTTTTTTGGAGACGGCATCAACGATCAACTGCGACGGTCAGCGGCGAACAGTTTGTCCGCCATGGGTTACTTGCTGTTGGAGGATTGGCCATCCTGGCCCGATTGGTTCGGGCGTTTGCCGATCGATTTGAGATCGCTGACCGTTGACATGCAGCGAATGAAAACGGCCGATGGTGGGATTTGAACCCACAACCCCGGCTTTACGAAAGCCGTGCTCTACCGTTGAGCTACATCGGCGTGGCAGAACAATCGCCAATTCGACATAAGGATATAGATCCAGCCGAAACTGTCAACGCCTCCGCGATTTCCTTCTACGCCACATCCACAATCCTCACAGGCGGCTCGGCCCACCCTTCCCTAAGTTCATCGGCGGGATGGCCGACCTATTGAAGGCAATGGGCAAATTCGCTACGGTTAGCGCATAATGCATTTTTGAGCGGCCGGCCTCGCCACAAGCAGCTCCAGCCCGGAAAAAGGCTGCGCGGAGACCCCACATGGCCCAGGACAGACCCAATATCCTCCTTCTGTTGACCGACCAGCAGCGCTACGACACCTTGGGCTGCATGGGCAATCCTCATGTCGTCACCCCCAGCCTCGATCGGCTAGCCAGCCAGGGATGCCTCTACCGATTTGGCCACACCCCCAACCCGGTCTGCATCCTGAGCCCGCTACTGCCTGCTGACGGGCCAGCGCAGCGTCGTCCATCGCTACTTCCAGAACCAGGGTCACCATTTGGACCCCGCCGTCCCGACCCTGCCGCGGATCCTCTCGGACGCCGGCTATCACACCGAGGCGATTGGCAAGATGCACTTCAACCCACCTCGCGAACACCACGGCTTTGCCCGCATGCAGCTGATGGAGGAAACGCCCAAACACCGCCAGGATGACGAGTACGCCATGTACCTGAAGTCCGTGGGCCTGGGCAACATCCGCCACATCCACGGCGTGCGCCACCTGCTGTACCACCAGCCGCAGCAATCGATCGTCCCCGAGCAGCACCACGGCACGCACTGGGTCGCGGACCGCACCCTCGAGTTCCTCCGCGAAAACCGCAACCGCTCCTGGTTCTGCTGGTCCAGTTGGATCGCACCTCACCCGCCGCTGAACGCCCCGCCGCGCTGGGCGGAGTTCTACCGCGGCCGGCAGGTCCCCGCCCCCAACCGCACCGAGGGGGAGAACCTCCCGCAGTTCCTGCACAACACGAACTGGTTCGCCGACATGCACGCCGCCACCCCCGAGCGCCTCGCCCGCTCGACCCAGTCCTACTATGCCCAGGTCAGCTTCGTCGATGAGCAGGTCGGCCGGGTCCTTGCCGAACTCGACCGGCTGGGCCTGGCGGACAATACCCTGGTCGTCTACTCCTCTGACCACGGCGAGATGCTCGGCGACCACTGGGGCTGGCAGAAGCAGTGCTCCTACGAGCCGGTCGTGCGGGTGCCCTTCATCACACGGTTCCCGGGGCGTGTTCCCGCCGGAGCCGTCAGCGACGACTTCGTCGATCTGATCGACCTGCTGCCGACCTTCGCCGATGCCGCCGGGGCCCCCCTGCCCGGTACCTGGGGCTTCCCGGGCGATAGCCTGCTGAACCCGCGGGGCCATCGGGACCGTACCTGCCAGTTCACCGAATGCCACGAGGGCAAGGCCCGCTGGATCGCCATCCGCGACCATAACCACAAGTACACCTACTGGTTCCACAACGGCTACGAGCAGCTCTTCGATCTCCAGGCCGACCCCAACGAACTGCACAACCTCGCGGCCAAGCCCCTCACGCCGCCGCAGGAGCATGTCCGCTGCGAGATGCGCCGCCGGCTGATCGACTGGGAGCGAAAGAACGGCAGCGCGCCCATCGGCGACGACCTGCCGAACTACGGCATCCCCGAATACTTCGGCAAGCGGCACAACGCCCAGTTCCCCGACTGGCCCAAGAACGTCGCCGACCCCAACGAGGCCGCCAGCATTAACTCCGTCGAGAAGGAAGTGGTTGACGTCCTGGCCAACGAGCCCGACGTGAAACTCACCGACCTCGACCTCGACTGGTGGGTCCAGCATGGCGGTTCCGCGGCCCTGCGCGACCAGGCCCGTAAGGCGGATTAGTGCACGTTCACGCTCGATCTTCTGGCTCCCCCCGGCGGGGCTGCCTTGGAGCACAGCCGGGAGGTGCCGCCCTGCAAAGACCTTCCAACACGGCCCCTGCAGATCCATCTTGACCGCCTCGCCATATCGATTACCATGATAGCCAACCGCCTCGAGCCATCCACGGCACACTGGCTCGGATACGGCGGCATCCCTGTGTACCCACGCGGTCACCAGCCTCCGGTGTGCCAGACGGCCTTCTTCAACAGGGGTTTTACAGTAATGTTTCAGGCACCTGCTGCCAGCACTGCAGCCCCTCCGGATCTGTTGCGCCCAACAGCCCGGCCGGATCGGATCATCCCGCTGACGCTTGTTGGGATGATCCTTCTCTACGTGTACTGCCTCGTCCGGACCGCTTGGCTGTGCGATGATGCCTACATCACCTTCCGCACGATCGAGAACTTCCTGGCTGGCTATGGCCTGCGCTGGAACATCGACGAACGGGTCCAGGCCTTCACTCACCCGCTCTGGATGTTCCTGCTGTCGGGCCTGCGGGCCTGCAGCGGCGAGATCTACTACACCGCCATCTTCACCAGCATGGCGCTGTCGCTGGCGGCGGTGTGCATCCTGGCCTTCGGCATCGCCCGCAGCGCTGGCCAGGCCCTGCTGGCGGTGGCGATCTGCACTTTCAGCAAGGCCTTCGTCGACTTCTCCACCAGCGGCCTGGAGAACCCCCTCAGTTACCTGCTGCTGGCGGGTTTCCTCTGGCTGTACCTGAAGGACCAGCCCCTCGCGCCACGCCGCCTGCTCTACCTCTCGCTCCTGGCGGGCCTGCTGGTGCTCAACCGCATGGACCTGCTGCTGCTGGTGGCGCCCGCCCTGGCGCACGCCTTCTGGCAACACCGCAGCCGCCAGGCGCTTGGCCGGGTGCTGCTGGGCTTCGTCCCGTTCCTGGCCTGGGAGATCTTCAGCATCATCTACTACGGCTTCCCGTTCCCCAATCCGGCCTATGCCAAACTCGGCACCGGCATTCCTATAGCCGAACTGGCCCGACACGGCATGGATTACCTGCTCGATTCGCTGCAGGCGGACCCGTTGACCCTGCTCACGCTGGCTGCCGCCCTGCTCGCGGTCCTCTTCTGGCGCGATCGCCGGCACGCGCTGTGCGTGGCGGGCATCGCGCTGTACATGCTATACGTGGTGCGCATCGGCGGCGACTTCATGAGCGGGCGGTTCCTGGCGGGGCCGCTGCTGGCAGCGATCGCCGTGCTGGCTACGGTCCCAAGCGGCCTCTCGTACGCCAGGTGGCTCAGCGGAGCTCTGCTGGTCGCGTGCGCCGGCCTGGCCGCTCCGCACCCGCCGCTGCTGACCGGCAGGCTGTACGGCCTGGCGTGGTCCTTCCGCCCGGACCTGGCCCCGATCATGGACGAGCGAGCCTACTACTACCCCGGCACCGGGCTGCTCCAGGACCGGTTGGGTATGCCCTCCCCGGTGCAGCGATTCGTCGATGTGACCCACCAGCTCCGCGAACGGGACATACGCGTCGCCGGCTTCGCTACGATCGGCATGTTTGGCTACTACGCCGGCCCGGAAGTCCACGTGATCGACTACTGCGCCCTCGCTGACCCGCTGCTGGCCAGGCTGCCAATGAAGAGCAATCCCAACTGGCGCATCGGCCACTTCACTCGCCACGTCCCCGACGGCTACCTGGAGAAACTTCAGTTCCCCGCCAACCGCTTCAGCGACCCGAACCTCGAGACGTTCTACGAGAAGATTCGCCTGATCGTCAGCGGCCCGTTGTTCACCGCTCAGCGCTGGCGGGCGATCCTGGACATGAACCTCGGTCGCTGCGACTACCTGGTCGACCGCGAGTTCTACCGCCACCCCCCGGAGCGGGTCTGGCTGGCCCAGGTCAGCGGCGGCCCCAAGCCGCGCAACATCTCGCAGGAACTCCCGCGACATCCCGACGGCGTCTTCGTCCTGCCACCCGCCGGCTTCATCGTGATCCTGGGCAGCACGAGCCACGCAGCGCATCTCGAGGCCGGCCTCGACCCGGGCCAGGCGTACGAGATCCACTACCCGCAGCCTGGCCGCCTCCCCGTCCGCCAGCAGATTCTTGCCCTGGCATCGGAATCGGGCCAAGTCCTGCAGCGAATCGACGTACCGCCCGAGGTCGTCGCACAGGGCTACAACCGCTTCCGGATCGTCCCCGCGGGGATGGGACGACACGGCCTGGGCTTCGTTCGACCGATCGAGGACAGGGCCCGCTGACGCCGGCACCGATACCGTTTTCCGGAAAGGATTTCAACTGCCGTGACGAACCGTGTGATCGAACAACGCACGCCAACACCCGCCGCCAACGAGCCTGCCAGCCGGCTCCGCCGCTGCGTGCCCTGCATACCGCTCGGCCTCCTGGTGCTCCTGTACGTCCTGCTGCTGCTTCGCACGGCCTGGCTGACGGATGATGCATTCATCACCTACCGCTCGGTCGGCAACTTCGTCAGCGGCTACGGCCTGACCTGGAATATCGATGAGCGAGTCCAGGCCTACACCCACCCGCTCTGGATGTTCCTGGTCTCCGGCCTGTTCTGCGTCACCGCCAGCATCACATTCAGTGCCTTTTTCGCCTCGATCGTGTCCTCGGTCGCGGCCGTGCTGGTCTTCGCCTTCGGCGTCGCTCGTGGCATCCCCCAGGCAATCCTCGGCCTGGCGATCCTGCTGTTCTCCAAGGCATTTATAGACTACTCCACCGGCGGCCTGGAGAACCCCCTCAGCCACCTGCTGCTGGCGCTGTTCCTCTGGCTATACCTGAAGGACCCATCGCTCCCGCCTCGGCGCCTCTGGCAGCTGTCCCTGCTGGCGGGCCTGCTGGTGCTCAACCGCATGGATCTGCTGCTGCTGGTGGCCCCCGCCCTGGCCCACGCCTTCTGGGAGCGTCGCGGCCTCCAATCGCTCGGCCTGGTGCTGCTGGGCTTCGTTCCCTTCCTCGCCTGGGAACTCTTCAGCATCGTTTACTACGGCCTCGCCTTCCCCAACACCGCCTACGCCAAACTCAACACCGGCATGCCCGGCGGCGTGCTGATCGGCCAGGGGTTCCACTACCTCGCCAACTCCCTGCACCAGGACCACGTAACCCTGCCCGCCATCGCCTGCGCGGTCATCGCGGCAATGATCAGCCGGCAAGGCCGCAAGGTCAGCCTCGCCGGCGGAATCATGCTCTATATGCTCTACACCATCAAGATCGGCGGAGACTTCATGAGCGGCCGGTTCTTCGCCGCTCCGCTGTTTGTCGCGGCGGCCATCCTGGTGACTCTCCCGCTGCGACCCCGTTTCGCCGTCATCGGCGCCTCGATCGGCGTGCTCGGGACGCTCGTTCTTGGCCTGAGCAGCCCCAACCCCTCATTGCTGACCAACGGGGACTACGGCCTCAAAGGCGATGGGTTGGTCGCCGAACACGGCATCGCCGACGAACGCGGCTACTACTACATCTTCACGGGCCTGAGGCGGAGCCACCCGAAACTCGGCCACGCCGCCCTCCAGCGGGCCAAGACCGCTCGCGAGGGCACCCAGACCGTCGTGGTCAACAAAGACACCCTCGGCCTGTTCGGCTACTACGTCGGACCGAACATCCACATCGTCGATCTTTATGCCCTGGCCGACCCGCTGCTGGCCCGTCTGCCCGCCCGCCCCAACCCCAAGTGGCGGATCGGCCACTTCGAGCGGGATATCCCGGCCGGCTACATCGAGTCCCTCCAGTCCGGCCGCAACGAGATCGTCGACCCGCGCATCCGCCAATTGTACGACGACATCCTGCTGGTCACGCGAGGCCCCCTGTTCACATGCCATCGCTGGGCCGCCATCTGGCGACTGAACATCAGCCGCTAACGGCATTCACCCTGGCATCCAGGCCCACCTGCGCGTTGTCTGACACCCGCACCATCGAGACCGCCTCAAAAACCGGGCCATTGCCATTGCCGCCCCTCGTACCTCTTGTCGCCTTTCCGCTACCCGGTGCCGTTTCCTCGCTACTCGCCTCTGTCGTTCCTACCATTACGTAGCCGTTGAGCCGTCCCATTGCCACAGAAGGACACATGACATGAAACGAACCCACGTCGTGTTTGGCGCCGCAGGCGGACTAGGCTCCGCCATCGTCCGCAACCTGGTCGGCGCCGGCCACCACGTCTGTGCCGTCGTCCGCAACGCCGAGCGAGCCCGCCAGATCCTGCCCGAGGGCATCCGCCTGGAAGTCGCAGACGTCGCCGACCCCAAGAGTGCCCACAAGGCCTGCCAGGACGCCGCCGTCCTCTACCACTGCATCAATGTCCCCTTCGACAGTTGGGAGACCGTCCTGCCCAAGGTCACAGACAACATCCTGGCCTGCGCCCGCGACAGCGGAGCCGTCCTGCTGTGGCCGGGCAACGTCTACGGCTACGGCCCGCTGCAGAAGATTCCTGCGACCGAGGGCCATCCCCTGGCCGCCACGGGTAAGAAGGGCCAACTCCGCAACCGCGTCGAAAAGCAACTGCTCGACGCCCACCAGGCCGGTCAGGCCCGCGTCGTGATCCCCCGCTTCCCCCACTTCTACGGCCCCAACGTCAGCAGCCCGCTGAGCCTGCCGATCTTCCGCACAGCCATGAGTGGCGCCCCCGCCAACTGGCCAGGCAAGCCCGATGTGCCGCACGACCTGATCTATATCGACGACGCCGCCGCCGCCTGCGTCCTGTTAGCCACGACGAACGGCGCAATGGGACAGGCCTGGCACGTGCCGGGTCCGGGACCGCTGACAGGCAGGCAGTTCATTGAAATGGTCTACGCTACGGCCGGCACCGAGCCCAGCATTGAGCCTTTGGGGGAGGACGCCCTGAAGTTCTCGGGCGGCGCGATGGCGGACACCGCCGAATTGACCGACCTGATGTATCTGTACGAACAGCCGCTGGTGCTCGACGGCTCGAAGTTCGCCCGCGCGTTCCCCTCGTTCCGCTTCACCCCGCACGCCGAGGCCGTCAGCCGCACCTTCGACTGGTTGCAGCAGCACTCGAACGCGTGATCTACGCGCCCTTGACGAACCGCACGGCGTTGTCGAACAGGCTCCGCCCGTCCGGATTCGCCTCGCTCGCCAGCCGAGCCCAGTGCGGATGCTGCGTCGGATCGACAAACCGCTCCGGGTGCGGCATCAGGCCCAGGATCCGCCCTGTCGGGTCGGTCAGCCCCGCGATGTGGTCGGTACTGCCGTTGGGATTGATGGGCCATTCACCAAACTCGCCCTGTTCGTCCACGTACTGCAGGGCCACCAGCTTCTGGTCGTGTGCCGCCCGGCGAACCTCTTCGTTGACGAACAGGACCTTGCCCTCCGCGTGCGCCACCGGCAGGTACAACATCTGCCCGGGCTGCAGGAACACGCACCGATCCGTCGCCACACGCAGATGGACCCACAGGTCCTGGTAGCAGCCCGAATCGTTCCACGTCAGCGTCGCCTGCTGCCGACCAGCCCCCCTCGCCGGCTCCGCCACGGCCGCAGCCGCCTGGGCGGCACTGGCCGCCATCCGTCCGGCACTGGCCTCGCTGTCCGCCATCTTGCTGGCCAGCACGTCGCCCGGCAGGCTCGGCAGCAGCCCCGCCTTGGTCAACACCTGGAAGCCGTTGCAGATGCCCAGTATAAGACCGCCACGGTCGCGAAAGGCCGCCAACTCCCCCGCCACATGGTGGATCAGCTGGTTGGCGAAGATCTTCCCGGCGGCGATGTCGTCCCCGTAGGAAAACCCGCCCGGCACCGTCAGCACCTGGTACCGCCGAAGCATCCGCGGCTCGGCCACCAGCGCATTGATATGCACCCGGTCCGTCTCGGCGCCTGCCAACTGCCAGGCATACGCCGTCTCGACGTCACAGTTCGTCCCCGCCGCCCGCAGCACCAGTACGCGACAAGTCGCCATTGTCACTCCACCAATCACTTCGCCCGCCGCATCCGATACGCAGGGCAGGACCTTACGCGGCTATGCACCAGCCTTCGAACGAAGCAGATATTGTATGCGTTCGGCCCCTTCGTTCCAATGCCGCCCGCGTCCCTTGATCCGACAAGAGAGTCACGCTTTCGCCCACGGGAACGTCCGCGTCAGCCCAGGGCAATCGCACCAGCCCAGCTCGCCCATCCCGCCCAGCTTCACGCTGCGCTCGCGTGGCCCAGACCTGTTTGGTGGCGCCGTTGGTGGCGCACCCGCACTATCGGAAATACCGCCTGGAACAATACTGGACTGGAAACGAAGAATCGAAAGGGAGGATCGGTAAGGTTCACGCTGCACGCGTCAGCCTGCGGATAACCAATAACAAACAACAACTATACTAAAACTCTCTGCGCTGCCGGGCCGACGGTATGTTCAGTTGTGACCGGTACTTGGCAATCGTCCGCCGGCTGATGTTGATGCCTTCCTTCTGCAGCATCTTGGCCAGCTGATCGTCCGCTAACGGCTTGTTCTTGCCCTCGGTCTCGACCATTTGCTGCACACGGGCCTTCACCGCGTCCCAGCTGACCGCGTCGCCCTGGTCGGTCTCGGTCCCGCCGGTAAAGAAATACCGCAGCGCGAAGATCCCCCGCGGCGTCTGCATGTACTTATCATCAACCGTCCGGCTGATCGTGCTCGGATCGCACCCGAACTCCGCCGCCAGATCGCACATCCGCAGGATCTTCAAATGCTCCGGCCCGTAGTCGAAGAAGGCCCGCTGCCGCTCCACAACTGTTTTAGCCACCTGAAGTAGCCGCTGCCGGCGGTACTCGATCGCGTCCTGGATCGCCCGCGCCGCCTCGATCTTCTTGCGCAGGAAATCGCGGGTTGCCCGGTCTGAACCGTTCTGGCGGTACATCTCGATGTAGTAAGGACTTAGCCGCAGCCGCGGGTTGTTCCCTCGCGCCAGCTGCACCTTGTACTCCTCGGCCTCCTCGTCGTAATCGACCAGGACGTCCGGCACGATACGAGCCACCGGCCGGCTCAGCAGCGCCGAGCCAGGCCGCATCTGCAGCCGCGATATAACCCCAACGGCCCCTTTGACTTGCTCGATCGTCGCCCCCGTCGCCTTGACGATCACCGGCAGGCGTTTCTTGGCAACGTCTGTCAGGTAACTGCGGACGATCTGCACCGCGAGCTGCTCCCGCGGATACAGAGCCTGCAGCTGCAGTTGCAGACACTCCGGCAGGTCCCGCGCCGAAACCCCTGGCGGATCCATCTTTTGTACCAGGTGCAGCGACTGCTCAAGCACCGAGCGGTCCACGACTGGGCGGATCGATTCGGCAATGACGTCAAAGTTTGTCCGCAGGTAACCATCGTCTTCGATGAAGTTTACGATCGCCTCACCCGCCCGCTTGGCGTCGGGGCTGGCGTCGACGAACCGCCACTGCTCCAGCAGGTACTCCTGCAGGCTCTGTGACCGGGCGGCGGTGTTGGCCATCGCCTCGAGCTTCGGATCGGCCTCGCCGGTGCGGCTACTTGCCCGAGGACGATAGTCGAAATTGTCGCCCCCGAATCGGCCGCGATCGATGATCGACTCCAACGTGTCGATCGGGTCATTGGTGTCTGGCTGGCTGTCCGCATTGTCAGGGGTATTGGCGGTGTCGGGGGTATCGACGCCTGCGGGCGGGGAGTCCGCGGGCTTGGCCTGGATCGGCTCGTACTCCAGGACAGGATTCTGCTCGAGCTCTTCGTTAATCTTTTGTTCCAGGGCAATTAGCGGCAGCTGCAGGATGTCCATAGACTGGATGAGCTGCGGCGTAAGGCGCTGCTCCTGCCGCATCACCTGCGAGATCATCTGTGACATCGACTGCGACATAGACTGCCCGGCCCCTGGCGAGTCCTATAATCTGTCCCCGCCTACATTAACGTAAAATCGGCTGCACAAGTCAATGCAATCTTCCAATGGCCCTCTCGTAAATCCGATCGGCCGAAAACCGCTCGGACTTACCTTATCATTGAGCCTTTCAGGATCTTATGCAGCGCTGACGCAACTTCCTATGCGCCCGGGACATTCAGTCATGCGGCGCATCAGGGTTGCCCATCTACGGCATCTCATGCCGGCCCGTCATGGCATCGGCCAGCATCGCACGTGTAGCGTACTCCAATTGGCCCCCGCTTGGCAAGCCTCGTGCCAAACGAGTCACCTTTATCCCTAATAATTGTAACTCACTGTGAATATAGAGACTTGTACCATCGCCCTCAAGCGTCGGACTGGTGGCCAGAACGACCTCGGCCACTCCGCCCTTGCGGACACGGTCCCATAATGCGTCGATGGTCAGATGCCCGGGCTCGACCCCATCCAGCGGGCTCAGCTGGCCCATCAGGACGTGGTAAACACCACGGACCAGCCCCGTCTCTTCCAAGGCCATCAGATCCTTCGGCTGCTCGACCACGACGATCTGGCCGTGGTCGCGTCGCGGGTCCTGGCAAATCGCGCACGGGTCCATGTCCGTTAAGTTGTAGCAGACACTGCAGTAACGCATCTGGGTCTTCAAGCCCACGATGGCCTCCGACAGGGCCATGACCTCCTCTTTCGAGGCCTTGAGCATGTGGAATGCCAGCCGTTCGGCGGTTCGCGGGCCAATCCCCGGCAACTTCGTCAGTTGCTCGACCAATCGGACGAGCGGTTCAGGTCCCTTCGCGCTCATATCTCA
Organism: Planctomycetota bacterium; assembly: GCA_025357795.1. Lineage (GTDB taxonomy): Bacteria > Planctomycetota > Phycisphaerae > UBA1845 > JANYLN01 > JANYLN01. The sequence continues at coordinate 17,797 of JANYLN010000156.1, read as the reverse complement.
TTTGCCCAACAAGTCTTACTTGCCCAGCAACCCCTGCAGACCTTCCAGACCCGGCAGGTTCATCCCGCCGGTGATCTTGGCGGTCTCTTCCTGCGCGGCCTGCTTGGCCTTGCCGGCGGCGGCGTTCACGGCCGCGACGACCAGGTCTTCCAGCATCTCGCGGTCTTCGGGCTTGATAACCTCCGGCCGGATCTGGAGTTTGACCAGGTCGGACTTGCCGTTGACCGTCGCAACTACTGCGCCAGCCCCGGCTTCGCCTTCAAAGCTCATGCCAGCCAGACGTTCCTGCATCTCCTTGAGCTTCTTGGGGATCTCCTGGGCTTGCTTGAGAAGCGATGCCATGTTCCCGAGATTACCGAGGCCTCCGAACATTTCTGACTACTCCTAATCGCAATATATTGTATTCGTCGTCAGTACTGGCCGTATCTCCCGTGGCCACCGTTGGCTGCGTACGTCCTATTCGTCATCCTCATCGGCGGTATCCGGCTCGGGAGTGTACTCGCCCGCCGGGGGCGCCGCCTGCTTGTCATGCGGCGCAGGTTCTTGCGCTGCAGGCATTAGCGATCGAACGCCTACAAGTGTACCCTCGAACAACTCGATTGCACGCCGAACCACTGGATTCCCTGTGACCTTCTTGATGTCCTGGCTGCTGGTACCCCGACCCATTGACTGAACCGGCGGCGAAGCCGCCGCCGCAGCGCTATTCCGAGCCGCCAGGGGTGCCACCAACGGCGCCACTGAACCAGTAGCGGGCGAGGACGATACGATGGCCGACTGGGCTGGTTGGGCTGGTTGTGGGGGTTCGGCGCGGGCGGCGGCGGCGGCACGAAGCGGAGCCGACCGGTCCAGAAGTTTCTGGCGGGCCGTGGCGGCGGCCTCGGCCGGCGAGAGCGGCTGACGGCCTATCGGAGCCGGGGCGAGCGATTCGCGGGTTGCGGGGGTTGCGGCAGGAGGCGGCGGCAACTCCGGGCCCGCCCCAGTCGCCTCGGTACTGGAGGGGCTATCGACTTTTTTTGTAAAAGTCGGTCGGCTTGGAGGTTCGGCAGGGCGATTCGTCAGCGAAGGTCGGCCCGCCGCGGAAACGGCCGGCTGGCCTGCCACGGCCTGAGCGACGGTCTGCAGCGAGGTAAACGCATCGAGCATGCAGAGCCGGACAAGGACGGCCTCGACCAGGGCCCGGCCGGTGCCACTGTAGCGGACGGACCGGCGGAGTTCCTCGAGCATCGAAAGCACAAAGACATAGACCGGCTCATCGAAGGATTTCGACTGCTCGATCATCTTGGCCCGCAGGGCATCGCCTGCATCAACCAGTTCGGTGGCTGGGCCGCAGACCCGCAGCAGCATCATCCCGCGGATGTGCTCCATCAGGCTGACTATGAGCGACTCTAACGCGTGGCCTGACGAGAGGATATCGTCGAGGCTGGCCAGGGCAGACGCCGCGTCCTGCGCGATGAGTTTGTCGACCATCTCGCAGACCTGCTCGTCGCCTGGCCGGGGCAGAACCTGCTCGAGCAGTTCCAGCGAGAGCTTCTGGGCCCCGATCGAGAGCAGCTGGTCGAGGAGACTGACCGCATCGCGCATCGAACCGTTGGCCAGCCTGGCAATTCGACGCAGGGCCGCGGGTTCGGCGTTGATGCCTTCGGCCTGGCAGATGCGGCCCAATTGCTCGGCGATGCCGGCGGCCGGGATGGGCCGGAAGTCGAACCGCTGGACGCGCGATTGGATGGTCGCGGGGACCTTCTGCGGCTCGGTAGTTGCCATGATGAACTTCACGTGCTCGGGTGGCTCTTCGAGGGTCTTCAGCAGGGCGTTGAAGGCGCCCGTGCTGAGCATGTGGACTTCGTCGATGATGTAAATCTTGTAGTGGCCCCGAGATGGGCGGTAACCGGCGTTGCTGCGGAGTTCGCGGATGTTGTCGACACCGGTGTTGGAGGCGGCATCGATCTCGATGACGTCGATGTCCTCGCCCGCGGCGATCGACAGGCAGGAATCGCATTCATTGCATGGGGTGATCGTCGGGCCGTCGAATTTCAGACAATTAAGGGCCTTGGCCAAGATACGGGCCATGCTGGTCTTGCCGACGCCGCGCGTACCGGTGAACAGATAGCCGTGGTGGATGCGTCCGGTACCGATCGCATTCTTGAGGGTGGTGGCGATCGGCTCCTGGCCCACGATATCATCGAAGGTCTTACTGCGGTATTTGCGTGCGAGGACTGTGTAAGACATAGTCGCTAGTCAGAGATAAAAAAGCGGCCGTGCGGCTCGCTCCGAATCGACTCGTTCAAGCTTATGATAGCTGTCTGCTCCGGCCGGGCTACCCCACGGCACCTGGGGTTCGCTGAGTGGGCTGCTTCCGTCAGGACCTGACCCGTTGCCCAAGAATCCCATTGCATGGGACCCGGTACCATCACCACAGCCAGCCATCATAGAGACCTTGAACGCTATCGGTCCTCGGCTGAGCCGTCAGCCCCGCATAACCCGGGTTTCGGGCGGTTCGTCCCGTGAAGGGACTGAACCGAGGGAACCGGGAGCTCCCCGCCTAGCACGGCCAGGAATCATTATAGCGAAGCAGGCGTCAAACGTGAAACCCCCGTGGGCGGTTTTTTGTGGGGAAATCTCGGATTGTAAGCCATTGGTGTGAAAGGCCTTTCGGCTTGGGTAACCGCAGGCAATCCGCCGGGGACGGCCTGCTCGGACTCAACACTGACTCCCTGGACAAAGAACAACGCCCGGCCATGTTCGCATGGCCGGGCGTTGTGAGTAATGTCGGCACGGGATGCGGACTATTGGCTGTCCTGGGGTACCTGGCCGTCGTCGGAGGCGGCAGGCTTGGGGGCCTCGGCGGCGGGTTGGGCGTCGATCGTCGCGGTCGGCTCGGCAGCGGCGGGCGCGACTTCGGCTGGGGCGGCCTCTTCCTTGTCGGCGTTCTCATCCTTGATCACGCGGGCGACGGCGACGACGCGATCGCTCTCGTCCACGCGGATCAGTCGCACGCCTTGGGTCGCCCGGCCGATCTCGCGGAGTTCGCTGACGGCCGTGCGGAGCATCTTGGCTGACTGGGTGATCATCACCAATTCGTTCTCGTCGTTGACCGCCTTGAGGGCCACGACCTTGCCGTTGCGATCGGAGATCTTGATGTTGATCACGCCCTTGCCGCCACGGTGAGTCAGCCGGTACTCCTCCAGCGGGGTCTTCTTGCCGAAGCCGTTCTCGCAGACGGTGAGCAGGTCCTGGCCTGGCCGGGCGACGGCCATGTCGACCACGAAGTCGCCTTCTCGCAGGTCCACGCCGCGAACGCCGGTGGCGCCGCGGCCCATCGAGCGGACGTCGGATTCCTTGAAACGAATCGCCAGGCCCCCGCGCATCGCGAGGATGATCTGGTCGTCCCCGCTGGTCAGGTCCACACCTACCAGGGCGTCGCCCTCGTCGAGATTGATGGCGATAATGCCATCGGCACGGGGCCGGCTGTACTGCTCCAGCGGGGTCTTTTTGACAGTGCCGTTGGCAGTGGCGAAGAAGACATAACGGGTCTCGTCGAACTTGTCGACGGCCATGACCTTGGTCAGCGCCTCCCCCTCGTGCATGCTCAGGATATTCGCCAAGGCGCGCCCGCGGGCGGCCCGCTGCATCTCGGGGATCTCGTAGACCTTCAGCCAGTAGACGCGGCCGTTGTTCGTGAAGAACAACAGGTAGTCGTGCGTACTAGCGATGAAGAGGTGCTCGACGAAGTCGCCTTCCTTGGCGTCGATGCCGCGTACGCCCTTGCCGCCGCGCCCCTGGGCACGGTACTCGTCGAGGGTGGTCCGCTTGATGTAGCCGACGTGGCTGATCGTCACGGCGACCTGCTCCTGCGGGATAAGGTCCTCGGAGCGCAGGTTCAGGTTGACGTTGAGAATCTGGGTGCGGCGTTTGTCGCCGTACTTTTCCTTCATCTCGTACATGTCCTCGCGGATGATATCGAGGACCAGGCCTTCGTCGGCGAGGATCCGCTCGTAGCCTACGATCTGCTCGATGAGGTCCGAATACTCCTTGGCGAGTTTTTCGATCTCCAGGCCGGTCAGCCGCTGCAGCTGCATGGAGAGGATCGCGTCGGCCTGGGCGGCGGTCAGATGCTGATCGCTGGTGGTGACCTTCTGGATCAACTGGGCTGGCAGCAGCTTCTCGAGCGTCGCGCGCTCGGTGAGGCGCAAGGTCTTGGCCATCAAGCCCACGCGGGCAGAGGCCGGATCGGCACTGTGACGGATGATGTAGATGATCTCGTCGATATCGCCGAGGGCCAGAATGAGGCCTTCGAGGATGTGGGCGCGGCGCTGGGCCTTGTCCAGCAGGAACTGGGTGCGGCGGCGGATCACGTCGCGGCGGTGATCGACGTAGAGCTGGATCAGGTCCTTGAAGCCGAGGGTCCGCGGCTGGCCCCGCGTGAGGGCGATGTTGTTGATGACGAAGGTCATCTGCAGCGGCGTGTGGTGGTAGAGCTGGTTGATGATCACGTCGGGATCGGCATCGCGCTTCAGTTCGATGACCAGGCGGACGGCGTGCTGGCGGCCGGACTCATCGCGGATGTCGCTGACGTCGGGGATCAACTGCCTTTTGACGGCATCGACGATCCGCGTAGTGATCGTGTTCTTGAGGATCTGGTAGGGGATCTCGTCGATGACGACGCGAGCCCGGCCCTGCTTGGTGTGTTCGACATGCAGTTTGGCGCGGACCGTGAGGTTGCCCCGGCCCGTGGCATACGCCTGGCGGACGGCGTCGTGATTGCAGATGGTGCCACCGGTCGGGAAGTCCGGCCCCGGGACGATCTTCAGTATGTCATCGATGGTGATATCGGAGTTGTTGAGGTAGGCGATGATGGCATCGCAGACCTCGCCTATGTTGTTCGGCGGGATGCTCGTGGACATACCCACGGCGATACCGGTCGAGCCGTTGACCAGCAGGTTGGGGAACTTGCTAGGCAGGATGATCGGCTCCTGGCGGGTTTCGTCGTAGTTGGCCTGGAAGTCAACGGTGTTGAGGTCGAGATCGCCCAGCATCTCCTCGGCGGGGGCGGCCATGCGGGCTTCGGTGTACCGCATGGCGGCGGGCGGATCGCCGTCGATCGAGCCGAAGTTGCCCTGCGGGTGGATCAGCGGGTAGCGCAGGTTCCAATGCTGGCCCAGGCGGACCAGAGTCGGATAGATCGTCTGGTCACCGTGCGGGTGGTAGTTACCGCTGGTGTCGCCGACGATCTTGGCGCACTTACGATGCTGCGCGCGGGGCCCGAGGTTGAGGTCGTGCATCGCCACGAGGATGCGGCGCTGCGAGGGCTTGAGGCCATCGCGGGCGTCGGGCAGGGCACGATCCATGATCGTGCTCATGGCGTACGTCAGGTACGACTCCTGCATCTCTTCTGTAATAAGCTGCTCGCGGATCAGGCCATGGTTGGGCGCGCCAACCAGCGGAGTCTGTTCCTCGTTCAGCCCTTCGTTGTTCAGTTCGTCACTCATCGTTTGTACGGTCTCTGCTTAACAGCCGGGTTCCGAAATCCGGGTTCGGAGTTCCCGGTAACAACAGCAACGCCACAGCGAAAAAACGACACGTCTGGCCATTCAATGCGTAAAAGCAACAACAGCGAAAACAGGCAGTCTCCCAGGGGGATCAGCCGAGGCACGGCCATCGTGCCATAAGCATTGGTCGCGAGCGGCTTAAAGGCCGCTGGGCGACCTGCAGATCAAGACCATATTGTATTCTGAAAACAGCCAGTTCGCCAGCCGGGCACAGGGCTTTACGCCCGTGATTTTGCGGCGGTGACGATGTTGCGGAGCAGCATCGCAACTGTCACGGGGCCAACGCCTCCGGGCACGGGGGTGATGTGGCCTGCGATCTGGCTGGCGGCAGCATAGTCGACATCGCCTACCGTACGGGTGACTTGCTTGCCGTCAGGGCCGGCCTCCGTGACCTGGTTGATACCGATGTCGACGACGACCGCGCCGGGCTTGATGTAGTCGGCGCCGACGATCCGGGGCCTGCCAGCCGCGACGAACAGGAAGTCCGCCTGGCGGGCGACAGCGGGCAAATCCCGGGTGCGGGTGTGACAGACGGTGACCGTGCAGTGAGCATCGACCAGCATGAGCGCCAAGGGTTTGCCTACAACCACGGAGCGTCCGATAACGACCGCCCTGGCCCCTTCCATGGGGACCTGGGACATCCGGGCCAATTCAAAGGCCGCCGCGGGGGTCGAGGGGAGCAGCACGGCCTGGCGGTGCAGAAGTAGACCGAGGCTGGTCGGGCCGGTGGCTTCGACATCCTTTTCAGGCCGAACGCGGGACTGCAGGGCCAAGTGGTTGACCCCGGCTGGCAAGGGGACATGGATCATGATGCCGGTGACGGCGGGGTCGGTGTTGAGCTTGTCGACCAAGGCGGCCAGGTCCGCCTGTGAGCTGTTCGGGGCGGCAGTGAGCAATTCGAAGTCGATGCCGACGTTAGCGCACGCCTTCTTTTGCGAGCCGGCGTAGAGATTGGCGCCCGGATCCTCGGTCGCCAGCAGTGCGACGAGTTTGGGTTGCCGGCCAAGGCGGGTGACGAGGGCCTGGACCTGGGAGGCGACGTCCTGCCGGATCTGTCCGGCCAACTGCTTGCCGTCGAGGATGTTGGCTGCCATAGTGCTCTCCTGCTTTGGTTTTTGCGTGCCAAAGACTTGGCTTGCGACGAGCTGCGTATTATAAGCGGTAGTTTATGGGAACGACAGTGGCCGGGGGTTAACAGTCAGCGGCCCGACTGTTCCCCGCTGACTGCTGAGCACTGGCCACTGGCGGACAGCGCAAGCACCCAATAGGAGTTGCACTCGATGTCTCAGAACGATCCGAGCAATCCGAAGCCGTCCTGGCACGGCCGATTCACCCAAGCCCCTGCCGCCGCGACCCAGCAGTTCGTCGAGTCGCTGACGGTCGACAACCGCCTATGGAAACACGACATTGTTGGTAGCCTTGCGCACGCGCATATGCTGCTGAAGGTCGGTCTGATCAGCCAGGAGGACTTCCTGGCGATCCAGCAGGGAATGAAATCGATCGCGGAGGACATCGAGCAGGGGCGGTTCATTTTCGATCTGGCCAAGGAAGACATTCATATGGCGATCGAGGCGGCCCTGATCGAGCGGACGGGCGAGCCGGGCAAGCGGCTGCATACCGCCCGCAGCCGGAACGACCAAGTCGCCCTGGACCTGCGGTTGTGGTTGCGCGAGGCGATCGACGAGGCGATGATCCCGGCGGTTCGTCGCCTGCAGGCCGCCTTTGTCCACATGGCCGAGCGCCAAGGCCTGGCGATCATGCCTGGCTACACTCACATGCAGCGGGCCCAGCCGATCCTGGCGGGCGCGTATTGCCTGAGCTTCGTCGAGGGGCTCGACCGCGATGCGAGCCGATTCGAGGACCTGCGGAGGCGGATCAACTTCTCGCCACTGGGCAGCGGAGCCCTGGCGGGTTCGACCCTGCCGATCGACCGCGACGCTGTCGCCGGCAGTTTGATGTTCGACGGGATCACCGGCAACAGCATCGACGCGGTGAGCGACCGCGATCCGGTGGTCGAGTACGCCTTCGCCTGCTCGCTGCTGGCGGCCCGGCTGTCGCGTCTGGCGGAGGACTGGGTCCTGTTCTGCTCGCAGGAGTTCGCTTTTCTGAAGATCGACGACGCCTACTGCACGGGCTCGTCGATGATGCCGCAGAAACGCAACCCGGACCTGCTGGAACTGATCCGCGGCCGGACGGGTCGGGCGTATGGGTCGCTCATGGCCCTGATGACGATCGTGAAGGGGTTGCCGACGGGTTACAACCGCGACCTGCAGGAAGACAAGTACCACTTGTTCACAGCGCACGACTCGACGCTGCTGTGCCTGCAGGTGGCGGCCGAGGTGGTCGACCACAGCGCGTTCAACGAGCAGCGGATGCTCGGAGCGTGCCAGGTGGGCTTCCTCGATGCGACAGCCCTGGCGGAGTACCTGGTCGAGAAGAAGGTGCCCTTCCGCGAGGCGCACCAGGTGGTGGGCAACCTGGTGGCGGCGGCCGAGAAGCAGAACTGCGAGTTGCGCGAACTGCCGCTGGCGCAGCTCAAGGCGGCCAGCGCGGCGATCGACCATGACGTCTTCGACTGGCTCGGGGCGCAGAACGTGGTGAACCGCTACGTGAGCAAGGGCTCGGCGGGGGTTAAATCGTTCAAGGAAGCGCTGGAGAACTGGCAAGCGAGATTGGCGAGGTAACCGTCCGCCGTCCGCGATGTCGTTGCTGCCGTTGTGAACCGGAAGCCGGAACCAGGCTGTTACCATGAGCACCGATGAATTCGCCTTCATAGATTGGCTCCGCCAGCGAACGCTGCCCAAGGACGCGCGGGTCGCCATTGGTATCGGCGATGACATGGCGGCGGTCCGCTGGTCGGGGGGCCTGGTGCTGGTCACCTGCGATATTCGGCTGGACACGGTCCACTTCATCTGGGCCGAGCACGGGCCGGAGATGGTGGGCCGGAAGGCTATCGCGTGCAGTCTGAGCGACTGTGCAGCGATGGCGGCACGGCCTCGGGCGGCGGTCATCAGCGTAGCCCTGAACAAGAACGTCAGCATGGATGAGGCGAAGCGGTTGGCTGGCTCGATGATCGACACCGCTAAGGCGTTCGGCTGCGAGATCGTGGGCGGGGACACGACGGCCTGGAAGGGGCCGACCGCGATCGACGTGACGATGCTGGGCGAGGTGCCGGACAATCGCCAACCGATTCAGCGCAGCGGCGCCAGGACCGGTGACACAATCTACGTGACCGGCAAACTGGGCGGCTCGATCCTGGGCCGGCACATGACGTTCGAACCGCGGGTGGAGTTGGCGCAGGAACTGGCGGCCACGGGCGGCGTTCGCGCGATGATCGATATCAGCGACGGGCTGGCGGCGGACCTGGGGCATATTTGCGAGGAGAGCCGCTGCGGCGCGGTCCTGGAGCGGGACCTGCTGGAGAAGGTGATCCATGACGATGCGTATCGCTTGAGCGTGGAGGACAACGTTGCCCCGCTGGAGCACGCCCTGCACGACGGGGAGGATTTTGAACTGGTCGTCGTCGGGGAGGAAAGAGGTCTGGACCCGCTGGCGGCGACCGGCCAGATCCGCCGCATAGGCTGGGTCACCGCCGAAGGTGGCATGCGGATCCGACAAGACGGCCAGGACCAGCCCATGGTCCCGGCTGGCTGGCAGCATCGGTTCGGCTGAGAATCCGCCGGCGATTCGGCTAGTAAAGATTCCTTGACTAACGCCCGCTGTTAGGTAAGATTTCTTTACTAGCGGTTTTCCTCGGCAGACAGGAGCCAAATCGGCGATGGCGCGGGTAACGGGCACATATCGGCTGACTCCCGTTGGCGAAGAGGACGTTCGCGCCTTCGTTCCGCATCCTTTGCCACCCCAGGACCCGCCGCTGAACATCGACCCGGACCTGGCTCGACGGCTGGACGCGGCGATGGCAGCGATCGGACGGCTGGCAGTAGCCGGCGAAATGGTACCCAGCGCCGATTGGTTTCTCTACGGGTTCGTCCGCAAGGAAGCCGTGATCTCATCGCAAATCGAAGGAACACAGGCCACCCTGCAGGACTTCCTGGCCTTCGAAGCGACCCACAAGACGGACCGACCGGACGACATCCAGGAAGTCTGCAACTACGTGGATGCCCTGACCTATGCTCGCCGCCAGATGGCCAGTGCAAAGGGGTTGCCCCCGAGTTCGCGTCTGCTGTGCCAGGCCCACAGAAGGCTGATGAGGGGCACTCGCGGCGCCGACAAGCAGCCCGGCGAGATCCGCCGTTCGCAGAATTGGATCGGCGGAACACGTCCCGGCAATGCCCGTTTCGTTCCTCCGCCGCCGGATACCGTGCCAGAGGCCCTGTCGACACTGGATCGATGGATCCACACCAAAGACGTGATGCCGCCCCTGATTCGGGTCGGACTGGCCCACGTCCAGTTCGAAACGATCCACCCGTTCCTGGATGGAAACGGGCGCATCGGGCGGCTGCTGGTCACCCTGCTGGTGGAACACTGGGGCCTGCTGTCCTCGCCGCTGTTATACTTGAGCCTGGCGTTCAAGCGTCATCAGACGGAGTACTACGAGCGGCTCGCAACCGTACGCACCCAGGGCGACTGGGAAGGGTGGACCGCCTTCTACCTGGACTCTGTCCGCGAAGCGGCCGATGACGCGGTCGCCGCCGCCCGGCGCATCTTTGCCCTCCTGGGCAAGGACCGCCAGGTGCTGGTGGAAGATCCCAAGGCAACGGTGGCGGCGATCAGGCTGTTCGACCGCTTGCCGGTGCATCCGATTGTGACGCTCGCCGGCGCCATGAAACTCCTGGCAACGAGCAAACCAACGGCCATCAAGGCCATTGATGTGTTGCAGCAAGCAGGTATCCTTCAGGAGAGGACCGGAAGACAGCGGGACCGCGTGTACGGCTACCATGGTTACCTCCAGGTCCTGACGGAAGATACCGAGTAATGGCCCCAGGCACGCACTGAGTAAACCGCCTCCCACTTGTGGGGCGGTGTACTTAGCAGGATGATCGCACAATCCAGGGCGATCCTCCACGCGGCGAAGGCAGCGCCAGCCCTTGCCCCCTGCGCACTAACGCACAAAAATGGTGTGCCGTGGCCACGGCCTCTGTTCTTGGACCTCGGCGGGCCGAAGCCGTTGTTGTCTGAAATCTGCGCAATCTGCGGATTCCGCCATTGTCGTGTTGTTGTTGTAGGGGCCCGGACAAGACCAGGATACAATACAGGCAAAATGTCGAACCACGCGCAGAACAATCCGACGTCCACCCCGGCCAGCACCCGGACCGACCTCGTCGTCGACACGACCTCTCCCGAAGGCACCATTCGCCTGGGCGCGGCGGTGGGGCGGCTGTGCCAGCCCAATACCGTGATCGCCCTGCAGGGTCCTTTAGGGGCGGGCAAGACGCAGATCACCAAGGGGATCGCTGAGGGGCTAGGCATCGCGGACCGGGGGAAGGTCACCAGCCCGACGTTCGTGCTGGAGCAGGAATATGATGGCCGGCTGAAGATCCGCCACCTCGACGCCTACCGCCTGGCCGGGCCGGCCGACCTCTGGGACATCGGCATTGACGAGATGTGCAAGGCTGGGGGCGTGGTGGTCCTGGAGTGGCCGGAACGAGCCGCCGAGGCCCTGCCCGAGGACACTCTCTGGATTTACCTGGAGCCCACGGGAGAGCAATCCAGGCACATGCGATTCACCTCCCAAGGTCCGCAATCCGCAAAACTACTGGAAAGGCTGCGAAAAACAGTTGACGCGGAAGCCTTCTAAGGGCAAATTTATCTCTTTCCGGTTTTGGGTTGTGCGGTTTGGGCGCCTTTTCAGGAGAAACCAAAGGCGTGGAAGAAGCCATCAAGAAAGCGGAAGTGCTGACCGAGGCCCTGCCTTACATCCAGAAGTACTACGACCGGATCGTCGTGGTCAAGATGGGCGGTTCGCTCATGGACGACCGCGACGCCGAGCGGCAGTTGCTGCGCGACATCGTGTTCATGAACTACGTCGGCATGCAGCCGATCATCATCCACGGCGGCGGCAAGGAGATCAGCGCCGCAATGAGCGAGGCCGGCCTCGAGCCGCACTTCGTCGAGGGGCTGCGCTACACCGACGAGCGGACCCTGGCGATCGCCGAGCACGTGCTGTGCACGCAGATCAACAAGCGGCTGGTGTCCGGGCTGCAGGAGTTCGGCTGCAATGCCATCGGCCTGCACAGCCTGAGCAGTTGCGTGTTGTTTGGAGAACGGATGTTCCTGGAGGGCGAGGACAACCGCCGCATCGACATTGGCTTTGTCGGCAAGATCACGGACGTGAACGCCCAGATCCTGCGGTTGCTGGTGCAGTCGGATACGATCCCGGTGATCGCCCCGATCGCCCGAGACCGGGCCGGCGGCAAGCTGAACATCAATGCCGATATCGCCGCCGGGGAGGTGGCCGCGGCGCTGAAGGCCGAGAAGCTCGTGATGCTCTCGGACACGCACGGCATCCGCGCCAACGTGAAGGATCCGAGCAGTTACTTCCCGTCGCTGGCCCGCTCGCAAGTCGAGCAGCTCGTGCGCGAGGGTGTGATCACCAAGGGCATGCTGCCGAAGGTCGAGGCATGTCTGCGGGCTCTGGAGTGTGGCGTGGGCAAGACCCACATCATCGACGGGCGATTTGCCCACTCGCTGCTGCTGGAGATCTTCACGGACAAGGGCGTCGGGACGGAGATCCTGAGCCAGGACACGCCTCCGGCGAAATAGAACGACTGTTCGTTGTTATCTGTTACTGGTTATACGAGAAGGTCGAGGTAATCACATGGAACAGGCTCAGGTGGACACCCAGAAGGTCCTCGAGCAGTTCGGCAAGTACGTCATCGGCAACTACAGCCGCCAGCCGATCGTCGTCACTCGCGCGCAGGGCGCGTATTTCTGGGATGCCGCCGGCAGGAGATATCTCGACCTGTTCCCGTCCTGGGGGTGCAGCCTGCTGGGCCATTGCCATCCGCGCGTGGTGGCGGCCATTCAGAAGCAGGCCGCGGAACTGATCCACGTGGACAACACGTTCTACAGCGTACCGCAGGGACAACTGGCGGAGATGATCGCGACGCGTTCGTTCGGCGGCAAGTGCTTCTTTGCCAACAGCGGCGCCGAGGCCAACGAGGCCGCCATCAAGCTGGCCCGGCGGGCAACGCCCGAGAACAAGTATAAGATCATCACGATGGAAAAGGGCTTCCACGGCCGGACCTACGGCGCGATGTCGGCGACCGCGCAGGCGAAGGTCCACATCGGCCACGAACCGCTGGTGCCGGGCTTCGTCTACGTGCCGTTCGGCGATATCGAGGCGGTTCGCAAGGCCGTCGACAATGAGACCTGCGCGATCATGCTCGAGCCGATCCAGGGCGAAGGCGGCGTCCGCATACCCCCGCCGGGCTACCTGAAGGCCCTGCGCGAACTGTGCGATGCCAACAAGATGGTCCTGATTTTCGATGAGGTCCAAACAGGCCTGGGGCGGACGGGCAAGTGGTTCGGTTACCAGCAGTGGGACGTCGTGCCGGACATCATGACGCTCGCCAAGAGCCTGGCCGGTGGCGCGCCGATGGGCGCGCTGGTCGCCAAGAGCGAGATCGCGGCAAAGATGACGCCTGGTTCGCACGCCAGCACGTACGGCGGCGGCGCTCTGGTTGCCGCCGCGGCCATTGCGGGCATCGAGGCGATCGAGCAGGAGAACCTGCTGCAGCGGGCCGTCGAGTTGGGCGAGTACATCGTCGCCAAGGCCAAGACCTTCGGGGAGAAGACCGGGATCGTTCGCGAGGTCCGCGGGCTGGGCCTGATGATCGGCATCGAGCTGGAAGTCCCGGCCGGCCCCATTGCCGATGCGGCCCTGAAGGAAGGCCTGCGGGTCAACGCCACGCAGGACGTCGTGCTACGCCTGTTGCCGGCCATGGTGACCACCAACGAGCAGGTCGACGCGGCGTTCGAGATCCTGGAAGGGATCGTTGTCAAGCAGGCACAGGAGGCCAACCGGTGAAACCCGCAATCAAGCTCCTCAGCGGCCTGAAGAACTTCATCTGCACCAGCCAGCTTTCCGGCGAGCAGGTCTATGCGATGTTGCAGTACGCCATCGCGCAGAAGGCGCAGGCCAAGGCGGGGCGGCTCGCCCCGACGCTGTCGCGCAAGACGCTGGCGATGATCTTTGAGAAGCCCAGCCTGCGGACGAGGGTCAGTTTCGAGGTGGGCATGAGCCAGCTCGGCGGCCACGCGATCAACCTCGACCAGAAGGACATCGGCATCGGCAAGCGCGAGAGCGTCGAGGACGTCGCGCGGGTGGTCGGCCGGATGTGCGACGTGATTATGGCGCGGACCTTCGCGCAGAAGACCGTCGATAAGCTGGCGCAGTACTCCGGCGTGCCGGTGATCAACGGCCTGACCGATTACCTGCACCCGTGCCAGGCGATGGCGGATGTGATGACGGTGCTGGAGCACTTCGGCAAGGTCAGCGGGCTGACGCTGGCGTTCATCGGCGATGGCAACAACGTCGCCCGTTCGCTGGCGATGGTCTGTGCGCAGTTGGGCATGAACTTCGTGCTGGCGTGCCCGCCGAAGTACGAACTCGAGCGGTCGTGGCTGGATCGCTGCCAGGAGATCGCCGGCGACCAGGCGAAGATCGAGATGATCGTCGGGGATGCGAAGAAGGCTGTTTCGTGCGCCCAGGTCCTCTACACCGACACGTGGGTCTCGATGGGCCAGGAGGCGGAAAAGGCTCAGAGGATCCAGGAGTTCGCTGGCTTCCAGGTCAACGAGGAGTTGCTGGCGGCTGCCCCGAAAGAGGCGATCGTGCTGCACTGCCTGCCGGCGTACCGCGGCACGGAGATCACCGATGTGGTGATGGACGGCCCGCAGTCTCGCGTCTTCGAGGAGGCCGAAAACCGGCTGCACTTCCAGCGGGCGCTGACGGAACTGCTGGTGGCTGGGCCGCAGTAACGGCTGACACGGTGAGGGGGTGACTTGTTTGCCAGCACCCTTGGCGGAGCACCATGGCCGCGTTGAGTGCGGCCGTGAAACCCCCTGGAAGAAAGTGAGCGATCCAAATGCCCATGAAACGATTCGATGGCAGAAGGTCCGACCAGATCCGACCGGTGGAGATCACGCGGGGCGTGAGCCGTTTTGCGGCGGGCTCGGCGCTGATCAAGATGGGCAACACGCATGTGCTGTGCACCGCCAGCATCGAGCCGTCTGTGCCCAGGTGGCGCGAGGCCTCGGGGCTGGGTTGGGTCACGGCCGAGTACGACATGCTCCCGGCCAGTACGTCGACCCGCCGGAGCCGCAATCGTACCGATGGCCGGACACAAGAGATCCAGCGGCTGATTGGCCGGGCCCTGCGGAGCGTGGTCGATTTTGCCGCCTTGGGCAAGAACGCGATCTGGCTGGACTGCGACGTCCTGCAGGCCGATGGCGGCACGCGGACGGCGGCGATCACCGGGGCGTACGTGGCTCTGGCCGAGGCGGAGGCGGTCGGTCGCAAGAGGGGCCTGTGGACCGGATCGTTCGTGCGCGAACCGGTGGCGGCCATCAGTGCGGGCATCGTGGACGGCCGAATCCTGCTGGACCTGGCGTACGACGAGGATAGCCGGGCGGAGGTCGACTGCAACGTGGTCATGACCGCCAGCGGCAAGTTCATCGAGGTCCAGGGTACCGCGGAAGCGGCCCCGTTCGAGCGGCGGGACCTCAACAAGATCCTCGATATCACGGCCAAGGGGATCAGCCAACTGATCGCGCTGCAGAAGTTGGCGGCCAAGAAACGAGTGGTGAAGGCCCAGTAGCAGGAGCTGACGCATGGTTCCTATGAAACTGACGGCGAATTTGCGGATTGCAGTCCTGGCAGGCGTGGCGGTGTCGTGCAGCCTGGTCGGCTGCGCGGAGGCGGCCAAGTCGACGGGCGGCAAGCAACCGACTGCGGCCCAACCCGCCCGGGCGGGCAAGTCCGGGGGGTTGAAGCTACCGGGCCTGAGCGGCGGCAACTACGCCACGGTCTTTGCGATCCAATGCATGGAGACGCAGGGCCCCGAAGGCGTCAAGATGGTCGAGATAATGGCCAAGGGTTTGCGCAACGTCCAGAGCCTGGACGGCAGCCTCGTCCAGACCCAGACAAAGGGCCGCATAAGCCGGCTGTACTACGGGGCCTATAAGGGTGCGGTGAAGAAGGAGCTCGACCAGTTCGTCCCGCCGGACAAGGCCAAGGACGACCTGGCCACCATCCGCAGCATTACCAACGGCCAGATGCAGCCGTTCCAGTTGGCGACGATCGCCGAGATGCCCACACCCGATCCGGGCCCGGCGGAGTGGAACCTCAAGACCGCCCCGGGCATCTACTCGCTGCAGATCACCTACTGCTTCGACAAGCCCGGCCTGCCCAACCACAAGGAGGTTGCGGTGGCCATCTGCAAGGCCCTGCGCGAACAAGGCGAAGAGGCCTGGTACCTGCACGCCGACGACCGCGTGAGCGTGGTAACCGTCGGCCATTTCGATGACTCGGCGGTCGAGAAGGGTCCGGACGGGCAAGCACTGCGTTACGGGCCGACGGTCATCGCGCTGCAGAACAAACGCGAGGAGTTCAAGTACAACACCGAGTGTCTGCGCAAGGTCTACCGCGTGACCGGCGACCAGCGGATCGCGGCGGCGTCGGCACTGATCAAGATCCCCAGGGAGTCCACGAATGAACAGCCCGCTCGATCGGCCGAGCCAAACCAGCAGCAGCCGCTCCAAAGGCGAAATCCTCCTCGCTACTGGTAATGCGGGGAAGGTACGCGAGATCCTCGACGTACTGGGGGATCTTCCTCTGAAAATCCGCCGATTGTCGGAGTTTCCCGACCTGCCCGAAGCCGTGGAATCCGGTAGCACGTTTGAGGAGAATGCCACGATCAAGGCGCGACATTACGCGGCGCTGACCGGCCTGGCGACGCTGGCGGAGGACAGCGGCATCGAGATCGACGCCTTGGGCGGCGAGCCAGGCGTCTACTCGGCCCGGTTTTCCGGCCGGCACGGCGACGACGCCGCCAACAATGCCAAGGTGATCGAGATGCTTCGCGGGGTGCCCGAAGCGCAGCGGACGGGCCGGTTCCGCTGCGTGTGCGTGCTGGCGTTGGCGGACGAGGTTCTGGCCAGAGCGGAAGGCTCGATCGAAGGACGGATCCTGGAGGAACCGCGAGGCAGCGGCGGATTCGGGTACGACCCGCTGTTCTACGTCCCAGAACTCGGCTATACGACTGCCGAGATCTCCCGCGACCAGAAAAACAGCATCAGCCACCGCGGCAAGGCTTTGCGAGCGATGAAATCACAGATCGATCACTGGCTACGACAGGGTTAAGGGGCTACTATAGGAGTTTGCTATCGGCGCCGGGCCGATTGTCCCGCACGTGTCGGGACCAACCATGGAGCGAGGTGTCAGGACGACAAGAAGTGCTTTTTGTCGCAGCGGAAACTGCAGAAGTGAGGTCCAAAGCATGGACAGTCTTGTTCCGAAGGCGATGTTTTTCACCAAGGGTCACGGCAAGCACAAGCATGCCCTGCAGTCGTTTGAGTACGCCCTGCGTGACGCGCAGATCGCTCATTTTAACCTGGTGAAAGTCAGCAGTATCTATGCGCCTGGGTGCAAGATTCTGAGTCTGCGCGAAGGCCTGAAGTACCTGCGGCCCGGCCAGGTGGTTTTCACCGTGCTCGCCGAGGTCCGCACGGACGAACCCAACCGCCTGATCAGCGCGGGGATCGGCATGGCGGTCCCGGCGAAGAAGGACCAGTACGGCTACATCTCCGAGTTCCACGGCTACGGCATGGTGGAGAAGAAGACCGCCGACCACGTCGAGGACATGGCGGCGTCGATGCTGGCCTCGACCCTGGGCATCGAGTTCGACCCCGAAGAGGCCTATGACACCCGCCGGGCCCTCTACCGCATGAGCGGCCGCATCGTCCGCACGCGTGCGGTGGTCCAGACCGTCGAGGGTGACAAGCGCGGCATCTGGACCAGCGCCGTCGCCGCGGCGGTGTTCATCATGGACCCGCTATCGTCGACCAAGAAATAACCCCAGCACTGCCGGCCATCCGGCCTAAACTTACACGTAGTATGCCGTGTGCCGGGAACCCGGCCCGATGGCGGGATTTCGCCGCTGACACAGGGTCCGGGGTCGCAATGGCATCCTTTCCCGGCTGGGCCAGGAGAATACGACCGTGCCGATACCAACGATCCCGTTCAACTTCCTGTGTTTGCCCCGGCCGCTGTCGGACTACCAGACCGC
>JANYLN010000155.1 GCA_025357795.1 Planctomycetota bacterium | reverse complement strand
CCGGTCCGGACGGTAAACAGTTGCCGATGGAGAGTGCCGCCAGAGGGGTCAGAGCTTCAATAGTCAATAGGTCGGTACCCGTCCGGCGAAGTGCACCTTGGGGTTCGGGTAGAGTCGAGCGGTGGCGCGGTGGCCGAAGGCGAGGCGTAGCGTGTTGGCCGGCCCGTTCGGTTGCCGGGGCCTCCGTGTCCTCACCGGTGCTCCGTTTCCATCGCCCGCTCATCGAACCGGACGTGCGGATTTCCCGCATCCGGCTCTCGTCCAAGAGAGTCACGCTTTCGCCCACGGGAAGGTCCGCGTCAGCCCAGGGCAATCGCGCCAGCCCAGCTCGCCCATCCCGCCCAGATTCACGCTGCCACCGCGTGGCCCAGACCTGTTTAGTGGCGCCGTTGGTGGCACCCACACGTTATCTGAATTCCCTTCGCCGCTCCCGCCCATCTCGCCCATCCAGCCCATCTTCACGCTGCGCTCGCTTGGCCCAGACCCGTTTGGTGGCGCCGTTGGTGGCATACCCGCCGGCTCCAGAATCAGCCCAGACTCACCGTGTCATCCCCTCACCTTGTCAACCGTTCAGCGAACCGCCTGCCCCCATCTACCCCATCTGCGAGTGCGCAGGTGCCGGGGTCGCCGGCGTGGCCGTCGTCCCCCACTTCCAGTTGCGGATCACCGGCATGTCCTGGCCATACCGACACACGTAGTTCCTATGGTCAATCAGCTTGTCCCGCAGCATCTGCACCACGTACGCCGCCTTCGCCCCCAGTTTGGGCACCCGCACGATCACGTCCATCGCCAGGTGGAACCGGTCCAGGTCGTTCAACACCACCATGTCGAACGACGTGGTCGTCGTGCCCTCCTCCTTGTAGCCCCGGACATGCAGGTTGTCGTGATTCGTCCGGCGGTACGTTAACCTGTGAATCAGCCAGGGGTAGCCGTGATACGCGAAGATGATCGGCTTGTCCTTGGTGAACATCATGTCGAACTCGCGGTCCGGCAGACCGTGCGGATGCTCGCTCGGCGTCTGCAGCTTCATCAGGTCCACCACATTGATCACGCGGATCTTCAGGTCCGGGATGTGCTCCCGCAAAATCGACACAGCCGCCAGCGTCTCCAGCGTCGGCACGTCCCCCGCACACGCCATCACCACGTCCGGTTCGTCCCCCTTGTCGTTGCTGGCCCAGTCCCAGATGCTCACCCCCGCCGTGCAGTGTCGAACGGCCGCATCCATATCCAGCCACTGGGGATGCGGCTGCTTGCCCGCCACGATCACATTGACGTAATTCCGGCTGCGCAGGCAATGGTCCGCCACGGACAGCAGACAGTTCGCGTCAGGCGGCAGGTACACGCGGATCACTTCCGCCTTCTTGTTGACCACGTGGTCGATAAAGCCCGGGTCCTGGTGCGAAAAACCATTGTGGTCCTGCTGCCAGACGTGGCTGCTCAGCAGATAGTTCAGCGACGCGATAGGCCGACGCCAACCCAAGTGCCGAGTGACCTTTAACCACTTCGCGTGCTGGTTGAACATCGAGTCGATGATGTGGATGAACGCCTCGTAGCAGTTGAACACCCCGTGCCGGCCGGTCAGCAGGTAACCCTCGAGCCAGCCTTGGCATAGGTGCTCGCTGAGGACCTCGATCACCCGCCCCTCGGACGCCAGATGATCGTCGTCCGGCAGGATCTGTGCGTCGAACTGCCGGCAAGTTACGTCAAAGACAGCGTTTAAGCGGTTGGAGTTGGTCTCGTCCGGCCCGAAGACGCGGAAGTTGCGAGACTCGGCGTTCTGCTTCATGACGTCGCGCAGGAACACGCCCAGCAGCCGGGTGGCCTCGGCCATAACCGCTCCGGGCTGCGGGACTTGTACCGCGTAGTCGCGGAAGTCCGGCATCCGCAAGTCCTTTAGCAGAATACCCCCGTTGGCGTGCGGGTTGGCACTCATCCGCCGCGTCCCCGAAGGAGCCTCCTGCCCGATTTCGGCCCGCAGTCGCCCAGTCTCGTCGAAGAGTTCCTCAGGCCGATAGCTGCGCATCCACTGCTCGAGGAGTACCACGTGTTCGGGCTTCTCGTGCATCTCCCCCATCGGAACCTGGTGGCTCCGCCAGGACCCCTCGGTCCTCACACCATCGACCTCCTTCGGGCCGGTCCAGCCCTTGGGCGTCTTCAGGACAATCATGGGCCAGCAAGGCCTTTGCTTGAAACCATTTGCGCGAGCGTCCTGCTGGATGGAACGGATCTCCTCGATCACCTTGTCGAGGGTCTCCGCCATGAGCTGATGCATCGTCGCAGGGTCGTCCCCCTCGACGAAATACGGGTTGTAGCCGTATCCACGCATAAGCTGTTCCAGCTCAGCTTGCGGGATTCGCGCCAAAACGGTCGGATTCGCGATCTTGTACCCGTTGAGGTGCAGGATCGGCAGCACCGCCCCGTCGTGGACAGGATCGAGAAACTTATTGGCGTGCCAGCTCGCCGCTAGCGGCCCGGTCTCCGCCTCACCGTCCCCAACGATGCACGCAACGATCAGGTCCGGGTTGTCAAAGGCCGCCCCGTAGGCATGCGTGAGCGAGTACCCCAGTTCGCCCCCCTCGTGGATCGAGCCAGGCACTTCCGGAGACACGTGGCTTGGGATGCCGCCGGGGAAGCTGAACTGCTTGAACAGCAGTTTCATGCCCCGCTCGTCCTGTGTGACGTTGGGGTAGGTCTCGCTATAAGTGCCTTCCAGGTACGTATTAGCGACGATGCCGGGGCCCCCGTGCCCAGGACCGATGATGTAGATCATGTCCAGGTCATACTTGCGGATCACCCGGTTCAGGTGCACATAGCAGAAGTTCAGGCCCGGGGTCGTACCCCAGTGCCCCAGCAGACGCGGCTTGATGTGCTCGGACCGCAGCGGCTCTTTCAGAAGAGCATTATCGTAGAGGTAGATCTGACCCACGGACAAGTAGTTGGCTGCCCGCCACCAGGCATCCATCTTGTACAGTTGATCCTGCGACAATGGGCCAGCCATGTGTATTCTCCTGGTTTTTGAAGGGATTCACCTGCACAACATCGTATGCCAACCGTCAGGTTCAGTCTGACATCCTACAGCCCTGCGTAAGAAGATACCAACAGGGCTTCGACTGAACCCCTTAGTGGCGTTAGGGTTGCAGAATCGCCAGATATTTAACTCGTGTGAAGCATATCATCTAACGCATGATGGGCCCGGAACAGCCGGGTGTCATACAGGTTGCGGAATCATGAATCGCATGGGACGAGCAGTCATTATCGCACTGGCGCTGGTGGGCGTGGCGGTCGGATCGATCGCGTTACTGGGCGGCCGGAGAGAGAACGGCGCTACGGGTTACCGCACCGCGCCTGTCAATCGCGGCGACCTGGAGGCCACGATCAGTGCTACCGGCACGCTGGAGCCCGAGGAGGTGATCGATGTGGGCGCCCAGGTTGCTGGGCAGATCATCGCCTTTGGTCAGGACGAGCAAGGCAAGACGGTCGATTACGGCTCCCAGGTCCAGGCCGGCACGATACTTGCGAGGATCGACGAGAGCCTCTACGCCGCGGACGTCGCGCAGACATCAGCGCAGGTCGAGCAGGCAAAGAGCGGCGTGCAGCGCGCCCAGGCTGATCTCGAGCAGTTCAAGGCGAAACTCGACGAGGCAGCCGCGCAGTGGAAGCGGGCCCAGCGGCTGCAGGCCTCCAACACCCTCGCGGAGATGGAGTACATCACCTACAAGTCCGCATACGACGTCGCCCGGGCCAACGTGGCCGTCGGCGAGGCGGCAATCGTCCAGGCGGAAAAGGCCGTCGCCCAGGCGGAAGCAATGCTCCAGCGGGCGCAGCGCAATCTCAGCTACTGCATCATCAAGAGCCCAGTCAAAGGCGTGATCATCGATCGGCGGGTCAACACCGGCCAGACGGTGGTATCGAGCCTGAACGCACCGAGCCTCTTCCTTCTCGCCAAGGACCTGACGCGGATGCAAGTGTGGGTGGCGGTCAATGAGGCCGACATCGGCAACATCCGGCCCGGCCAGCCCATACGATTCACGGTCGATGCCTTCCCGGGCCAGACGTTCCAGGGCAACGTCAACAAGGTCCGGCTGAACGCCAGCATGACCCAGAACGTGGTGACTTATACGGTGGAGGTCACGACGGACAACTCCGACGGCAAACTGCTGCCGTACCTGACAGCCAACGTCCAGTTCCTCGTGGACACGCGGAAAAACGTGCTTCTGGTGCCCAGCGCGGCACTGCGGTACAAGCCGCAGGGACAGCAACCGGATGAGGCCACGCGAAACGCTCCGCTGAAGCCGGTCGCCAGCCAGCCTGGCCAGCCCAGCGGCACGGTCTGGGTCAAGGACGGTGACGCGGTTCGGCCGATCCGCGTGCAGGTGGGTCTGACGGATGGCGCGCTGACGGAAGTCGCTGGACCACAGTTGCGGGAAGGCATGGCAGTTATTATCGGCGAACAGGCGCTGCAGACGGCAGACAGCACCGGCGGCGGCAACCCATTCACACCACAGTTGCGGCGGGGCAACAGGCAATAACGCCATGCAGTTGATCGAACTGAAGGACATTTATAAGACGTACCACCTCGGGCAGATCGACGTGCCGGTGCTCAAGGGCATCTCATTGTCGATCGAGCGGGGTGAAATGATAGCGCTGATGGGGGTGTCCGGTTCCGGCAAGACGACTCTAATGAACATCCTGGGGTGCCTGGACCACGCGAGTTCGGGCGAATACTGGCTGGACAGCCGAGAGGTTTCGCAGATCTCGGCTGACGAGCGGGCCCTGCTGCGCAACCAGAAGATCGGGTTCGTCTTCCAGAACTTCAACCTGCTGGCTCGGACCAGCGCCCTGGACAACGTGATCATGCCCCTGACATACACCCACGAGGCGATCAACGACCGGCAGGCTCGGCAACGGGCGATCGAACTGCTCGAACTGGTGGGCCTGGCCGACCGGATGCACCACGAGCCGTCGCAACTGTCGGGTGGGCAGCAGCAGCGTGTGGCGATCGCGCGATCGCTGATCAACCGCCCTGCCCTGCTGCTGGCAGACGAACCTACCGGCAACCTCGACTCCAAGAC
>JANYLN010000181.1 GCA_025357795.1 Planctomycetota bacterium | reverse complement strand
GATCAGGCGGTCGACGACGGCCTCGATGGTGTGCCTGGCCTTCTTGTCGAGTTCGGGGAGGTTGTTGATGTCGTAGATCTCGCCGTTGATGCGGACGCGGACGAAGCCCTCTCGTTTGATGCGCTGGAAGATGTCCTTGTGCTCGCCCTTCTTACCGCGGGCGAGGGGCCCGAGGACCATGAACTTGGTGTCCGCGGGCCAGGCGAGGATGGTGTCGACCATCTGCTCGACGGTCTGCTGGGTGATGCGTTTGCCGCACTTGTGGCAGAACGGTACGCCCACGCGCGCAAAGAGCAGGCGGAGGTAATCGTAGATCTCGGTGGTGGTGGCGACGGTGGATCGGGGGTTGGCCAGGCCGCTGCGCTGCTCGATGGCGAGGGTGGGGGGCAGCCCCTCGATGTGGTCGACGTGGGGCTTGGAGATCTGCTCGAGGAACTGGCGAGCGTAGGCCGAGAGGCTCTCGACGTACTTGCGTTGGCCCTCGGCGTAGATGGTATCGAAGGCCAGGCTCGACTTGCCTGAGCCGGACAGGCCGGTGATGACCACCAGCCGCTCGCGCGGGATGTCGATATCGACGTCCTTGAGATTGTGCTCGCGGGCACCCCGGATGCGTATGTACTTCGATTCGATCGGGCCTTGGCTGTACGAAGAACTCATATGCACCTGCCGAGACTGCTGAGCGACGAGGACAAGTGACGCACTCGTATCCGAAGTCTGCTGCAACAACAGCGTTCCATCTTACAATCACTTACGCCAGTCGGCCGATTCGCCCTGCCCCTTGGCCACGACTCATTACTGGGTTAGCGTGGAGCAAGGCACAACTCCGCATCCAACCAATATAAACCGCGGCAGCGTTTCTTACCAGCGGGTAGGGAAACGATCTGTGGCGGGCGCAGGGCAATCGCATGTTGGGCAAGACCATGGTCCTGCAGGAGCGCAGGACCATGCCACCCCTGCTGGCGCTATCAGGAACGCGGATGGCACATCGGCCAGCACTACAAAGGGCGATGATTTGTGTTCACATGCAATTGCCCTGGCGGCGGGCGGATAATACGCGGAGCGACTGGAAACCGCACCAGGAAAGTACTATATTACAGGACCGCATTGCTATTAATGATTACAGGCCCAACGTCCTATAACCGGAGCCGATTTATGGCCGTACCAACGCAAGAGCAAGTCCTTGAGGCCCTTGGCACTGTGAACGATCCGGAACTCAACAAGGACCTCGTTTCGCTGGGGATGATCAAGGAGCTGCGAGTCGATGGGGGCCAAGTATCTGTGACGGTGGAACTGACCACGCCCGCCTGTCCGCTGAAGAACCTGATCAAGGAGGACGTGGAAAAGGCGGTCCGGGCTGTGCCGGGGGTGGAGGACGTGCAGATCCAGATGACGGCGCGGGTTCGGGGGGCGAAGGCCCCTGCCGTCGAGCTGCCCGGCATCAAGAACATTATCGCTATCGGGGCGGGCAAGGGTGGCGTGGGCAAGAGCACGGTGGCGGTGCTGACGGCGGTCGGGCTGGCTCGGGCGGGGGCGAAGGTCGGGTTGCTGGACGCGGACATTTACGGGCCGAGCATCCCTAAGATGTTGGGGATCGAGGACCAGCAGCCTTTCCTGGTCGGCGAGAACACGATCGCGCCGGTGGAAGGGCCAGCCGGTGTGAAGGTCATCAGCATGGGACTGCTCGTCGATCCGGGACGGCCGATCATCTGGCGCGGGCCGATGATCCACAACGTGCTGCAGCAGTTCCTGCAGCAGGTGGAATGGGGCGAGCTGGATTACCTGGTGATCGATCTGCCGCCGGGGACGGGGGATGTGCCGCTGAGTCTGGCGCAGTCCATCCCGATCACGGGGGCGGTGGTGGTCTGCACGCCGCAGGATGTGGCGCTGGCGGATGCGGTTCGCGCCTTGAAGATGTACCAGAAGCTCGGCGTGAGCATCCTGGGCATCGTGGAGAACATGTCGTACTTCGTGTGCCCGAACTGCACGACGCGGCACGAGATCTTCGGGCACGGCGGCGCGGAGCGAGCGGCCAAGGAATTGGCGGTGCCGTTTTTGGGGGGCATCCCGATCAACATCCACATCCGCGTGGCAGGGGACGCGGGCACCCCGCTGACGATCTACGACCAGACGGACGAGGCGACCCGCCTGGCCGTTACAGAATTTGTCGAGACGCTGGCGGGGCAGGTGAGTCGGCGCAATGCGACCGAGCCGGCCCCACAGGCGCTGGGCACACAGGACGATGGCCCGGCGTGCGGCGGGCATGGTCATTGAGCAGACACGAAGCGGAGGGTCTCATTGTGGAAGAACGGGTGCGCCGGACGATCGAGCAGGTGCGGGCATTCATCGCTGACAAGCCGGACGCCTGGGCGCTGCCGGAAGAGGCGGCGCGATTCCTGCATGCGTGGATCCTGGCAACGGGCGCGAAGCGCGGGCTGGAGATCGGTACGAGCTATGGCTGGAGCGGGCTGTGGCTGGGCAGCGCGCTGCGGGCGAACGGCGGCAGCCTGATCACGATCGACGTGGAGCCGCGCAAGAGCCGGGTAGCGCTGTCGCACTTCCAGCAGGCGGGGTTGAGCACGCACATCGAGGTCGTCACGGGTGATGCGGCGGCGGCGATCAAGGATCTCGCGGGCCCGTTCGACTTCGTGCTCAACGATGCCGACAAGGCGGGCAGCAGGCGGTACTTCGACCTGCTGCTGCACAAGATGCTGCCGCGCGGGGCGTTCATCTCGGACAACGCGATCTCGCACGCGGGCGCGTTCGACGGCTTTCTGTCGCACGTGCAGAGCCGGGAGGACTTCTATAGCGTGACGGTGCCGGTGGGTAACGGCTTCGAGATCGCGGTCAAGGTCAGCTGACCCCCCCTGCCCCACTTGCCGCGGGTGCGACGCGCCTGTAGCATCCGCGGTGCGTGACGAACGAAGGTGTTGACCCTGGAGAACGGAAGCATGGCCTGGAAGAAGAAGGCGACAGGGGCCGGCAAGGCCCTGCCGCCGCTGGCGGATGAATCCCTCGAGGAGAAGAAGAGGCGAGCAGCCAAGATCCTGTCGACGCTCAAGAAACTGTACCCCGACGCGACATGCTCCCTGCTGTGGTCCGATCCGCTGGCGCTGGTGATCGCGACGATCCTGTCGGCGCAGTGCACGGACGAGCGGGTCAACATGGTCACGCCGACACTGTTTGCGAAGTACAAGACCGCCGCGGACTTTGCCAAGGCTCCGCTGGTTGACATCGAGGCGATCATCAAGTCGACGGGGTTCTATCACAACAAGGCCAAGAACATCCAGGGGGCGTGCCGCAAGATCGTCGAGGAGTTCGGCGGCAAGGTGCCCGATACGATGGAGCAGATCCTTACCCTGCCGGGCGTGGCGCGCAAGACCGCGAACGTAGTGCTGGGGACGGCGTACGGCATGAACGAGGGCGTGGTCGTCGATACGCACGTGGGCCGGGTGGCGTGGCGACTGGGTCTGACGTGGACGGGCCGGGACACGAAGGACGCGATCCGCATCGAGCAGGACCTGATGCAACTGATCCCACGCAAGGACTGGACGTTCTTTGCGCATGCACTGGTGCTGCACGGCCGGTACATCTGCGTGGCGCGCAAGCCGCGTTGCGGCGAGTGCAAGCTCGCACCGCACTGCCCGTCGGCGTTTTCGTTCGACAACGCGTCGGACGATTGACAGCGGGGTTGCCTGGTTCGATACTTGCGAGGGGCGCGGAATACCGGCGGGCGAGAGGATGCGCGTTATGAACAGGCGGCGTGCGTGTGGATGGATGCTGGCGGGGATGGTGTCACTGCTGGCCGGGTGCAACGGTGCGCTGGTGGGCGAGTGGCGAGCGATCGAGCCGGCACAGGTGGCGCCCGACGTGCCGCGGATCCGGCAGATTGCCTTTACGAGGGACAGCCGCTTCGAAGCCCGCATGGTGCAGAACAGCCGCACGCGAGCCGTGAGCGGGACGTACCAGTTCACGGGCAGCCAGTTGATCCTCACGGTGGACAGAGCGGCCGAGGCTGACAAGTATATCTACGACGCGCAGTCGGTCGGTCGGGTGCTGCTGCTGACGCAGAACCAAGTGACGCTGCGGCTGTGCCGCGAAGCGGCGGGCAGTGCGCCGCCGGAAGCCCCTGCCCTGCCCGAAGAACCCGCCCAGCAACCGGTGATCCCGGTGCACATCGCCGACAGCCAGCCAGCCGCGCCGCGGTAGTGGCCAGGGCCACCAGGGAGCGTGGCGGCGCGAGATCGCCGCGCGGCGGGGAGATCAATCGATCAGGAGCGTTCCCTGCATGGCCGTAAGGCACTGGCCGTGCGACCTTGACGGCGAAGGTGCCGTCGGTCTGTTTGCGGATGCGCACGACGCCGACGCGGGCGCTGGCGGGCGTCTGCAAGCACTCGATGACGGCTTCGTCATTGGGGAGTGTAATAAAATTATGTAATACCGCGTAGACGCCCAGGGGTCCGTGGACGCTGCCGGTGGCGGGGTCCTCGTCGATGCCGACGGCCGGGGCGAAGAAGCGCGATTGCAGGGTGACTGCGTCGCGGGTGGTCAGGCAGACGCCGCGCACGCCGTTGAGCTTGCAGAACTCGCCGAGTTCGCGGAAGCGCGGCTGGGCCGCCTGGAGGATCTGGAAGTTGTGGACGGCAACGATCAGGTCGCGATCCTGGGTTTGCTGGATCGGCAGGCCGCGGGCGAGTTGGCCGAACTCGAGGCCGCACAGTTCCGCCAGCGTGACCGGGTCGATCGCCTTGGGGACCAGGCGGGGGGTTGGCATGTGCAGCCAGAGAATCTGCTCGCTGCCGATGGGATCGGGTTCGACCGCAAGGATGCCGGAGGCCGTCTGGATGCGCAGCGGCCTGCTGGTGTCGGCCCCCTGCCCCGTCGCTGGAGGACATGCGCCGCGGCAAGGGTGGCATGGCCGCACATCTTGACCTCGACCTCCGGGGTGAACCAGCGGATGCGGATGTCGGCGTCCGGGGTGGTCGATTGCAGGACGTAGGCGGTTTCGCTGAGGTGGATTTCGGCGGCGATAGCCTTGAGGAGGTCTTCGGTCAGGTCATCGGCGTGGAGGACCACGCCGGCGGCGTTGCCGAGGAAGCGAGTCGGGGTGAAGGCATCGACAATGTAATACTCATATCGGATCATGTTAGCGGTCGTTGCCTGGCCAAGGGCGGGGACCGGGTGTAGCGAAAGCTTAACTTCAGTCTATAGTGCCAGGGCGGCGGATCGCGTGGATCAGGCGACGGGTCTTTGGGGTACGAGGAGCCATCGATGGCAGCAAGGTCCGATAATCGGCGACTCGGTATTACTGATGTGCGGGTATGGCTCGTGGCGGGCGTGCTGCTGGTCTTGGGCTGTGAAGCCGAGCGGACGTATCCGGATATGCCCGGGATGTTCGCGAGTCCTCCTGCCGCGGGATTGTATATGTATCCCCCTGTCGCCCAAACAGTTACGTTTGAAGGATGTGAGGGGGTCTTGTCTCGCTACCGAGGGCAGCGGCTGATCTTGTGTGTATGGAGTGCCACGGACCCACGGGTCGTGGAGGCCGTACACGAGGCGCAGGAGGTCCGCGCGCAGTATGCTGGCAGCCGGCTCGTGGGGATCAATCTGGACGCACCGGAGGTGTGGTTGTCGGCGGCGGTGCCTGTGCTGCGGCGGGCGGGCGCACAGTTTCCCTGCATGACGGCTGTTGCGGGCGATCAGGCGAGAATCCTGGGCCGTCTGGGGCTGGGGGGCAAGCGGACGGGCGTGGCGTACGTAGTGCTTAACGAACAAGGCATGGCGATGGGTACGCGAAGTGCCTTTGCTCCGCTGGGGCGATTGATACCAATCGTTGTAGCGGGGGCCACGTCCAGCCCGGCGGCGGCGGTTGAACCGCCAGCGAAGGAGAGGCAAGTCACTGCTGATCCGATGGTCACCGCTGCGACGGATTCGGCAGATGGCGAGCCAGCGGGGAGGCTACTAGTGGTTTATCACCTTCGCTTGGTGCGGGGGTTGGACAACGAGGTCGTCAGGCGGATAGATGGTGTGGGTCAGGTGGAAGCAGGGGATGCGATGGAATTGCAGGCTGGCTGGGTGGACAGGGTTGCCTTGGAGGTCGCCAGTGGTGTGAAGCGAGGGCAGGGGGTTGCCGTCGCACCGCTGCGATGGGAAGGGGCTGGCGAGGCGGGGGTGTTGCAGCGGATCAGTCAGGCGGTGGCCGAAGGCATTACGCGTACAGGGCGACGGACAGTAGGACCGGCCGAGGTGCTTGAGCGGTGCCGGTCCATGGGCATTCCGGGGGAAATGCTTGAGAGCCGGCCTGGCCTCGCGAGCACCATCGTGGGGACAGACTATGTGCTGGCGGGTACCGTGTCGCGGCTCAGCGAGGGCAGGGGGCCTTAGGGGGTCTCGCTGGGATCCTCCTCGTCCGACTCATCCATGCCTTTCTTCCAGGAGTCGGCCTCGCCCATATCTTCGACCTCGCGTTCGATCTGGCGGAACATCTTCTCCTGGAGGGGTGCGAGCCGCTGGTACATCTGGATCGTTTCCTGGTAGGCCTGGACCATGGTATCGATCTTGAGCAGTTGCCACTTCAGCAGGCAGGCTTCCTCTTTGATGTTGGTGAATGGGTTGCACCGGAAGACGAAGCGTCCCGGTTCGACCTGGGTGGCGTACTCGCATTGTTCGCACTGCAGCATGGAGGATCTCCTTGTCAGGGTGAGACGGCGGCGGGGCTTGCCGCAGAGGCTCCCTGTTCTGGTAGATGGCATCATACCGCGGAGAATGGGGTAGGATGAAGCGGAAAAGCGAGAGAAGCAGACGTTCCACGTGAAACGGTTCGGTTGCCAGGCATGGCGACAGGCACTACGCGTTGTACGCCAAGGCTCGGAGGGAATCGGCCGTTCCACGTGGAACGCACGATCTTGTTTCACGCCAAGGCACACCTTGGACCCCCCTGCCCGCCTTGGCGCCGAGCGAACCCGCTTCCGCGGCCATGCCTTTCCTATTGACGCCCAGCCCCATACAATAAACCGCGATTCGTGCAGGAGGTACGCTATGTCCAAACGATCGCAGCGTCTCGGCCGGGGATTGGATTCCCTGATCGGGACGACCGAGTTTCAAACCCCGGCGCCGACGGTCCCGACAAAGCCCGCATCTGAACCGCTGGCGGCACCTGCCACGGCTGCGCCGTCAGGTCCGGCCGTGCAATCGATCCCGCTGGATTGCATCGAGGCGAACCCGTTCCAGCCGCGGCAGCAGTTCGATGATGCCGGTTTGGCGGAACTGGCCCACTCCATCAAGACCGATGGCATCCTGCAGCCGATCACGCTGCGGAAGGTGGGCGCCAAGTACCAGATCATCGCGGGCGAGCGCCGTTGGAGGGCGTCTCGGCTGGCGGGGCTGCAGGAGGTGCCTGCTCTCGTTCGTCAAGCATCCGATGACGACATGCTGGTGCTTGCCCTGGTGGAGAACATCCAGCGGGAGGACCTCAACGCGATTGAAAAGGCCCAGGCCTATGACGCCCTCCGCAAGACGCTGGGCCTGCCGATCGAGCAGCTGGCCGGCCGCCTGGGTCAGGATCGCTCGACCGTATCTAACTATATACGGCTCCTGGAGTTGGATGAGTCCATCCAGTTGCTGATCCGGTCCAACCAGGTATCGATGGGCCATGCGCGGGCCATACTGGGGGCGCCGGAGGAGCATCGGATCCGGCTGGCGAGGCAGGTGGTCGAGCAGGACCTATCCGTGCGGGCGATCGAGCGGCAGGTGCAGCTGCTACGGGCCGGGGTACCGACCGCGAAGACGGCGGAGCCGCGGCCGCACGTCAAGCAGCTGGAGGACCGCTTCACGCATGCGTTAGGGGCGCGGGCCAAGATCAAGGAGGGGCCCAAGGGCAAGAGCGGGCGGATCGTGATCTATTATCGGACCCTAGACGACTTCGACCGCATCTGCGACCGGCTCAGCGTGGACACCGAGGAGCTGTAGCGGAATAATACTCTTATTATATAGTATTATACCGGCGCACACGGACCGTGCGTCGGCGAGTGATGGCGGGATTGGATGCCGACTGACATGACACAGAATCCGTTCAGCAACGAGTTTCCCATCGGGCGGTTCTCCGGCTGCTGTGCCGGCTGCGCCGCCGCGCTGCAGCCCGGGCAGGTGTACTACGCGGTGATCTGGCAGCAGGACGAGCAGTACGTCCGCAAAGACTTCGACGAGAAGTGCTGGAGCGAGCCCCCGACCGACGCCCTGGGCGTCTGGCGGGCGAAGGTGCCGCTGCCGGCGAGCAAGACGCGGCCCAAGCACGTGCCGACGAAGCTGCTCATGAGCGTCTTCGAACGGCTGGGCGAGACGGACGGCGCGGCGGGCTCGAAGCTGCGTTTCGTATTGGCGCTGCTGCTGCTGCGTCGCAAGCTGCTGCGCGATGGCGGCCTGCGCGACGCCGAAGGCGTGCAACTGTGGCACATGAGGCGACCCGCGGATCAGACCGAGTTCGACGTGGTCTGCCCGCCGCTGACGGCGGCGGACACCGACGAACTCTCGCAGCAACTGGCCGATCTGCTGGCGGGCCTGGACGAACAGGTCGAGGTAGTGGAATGAGAGCGGCAGGGGCCAAGGCGCCGGGGGAGCGGTATGACAGGAAGCTGTAACATGCGAGAGACTCTCGCGGTCAAACAGATCGGTGTGCTGCTGCTGTCGCTGTCGCTGGTGCTGCTGGCCGGGTGTCCGCCGCGCAAGGGCCCGGTGGCGCCGCCGCCGCCGCTGCTGCCGGTGGACCAGGCCGTTGCCATGGTCAACGCCAATGTCGCAGCGATCCCCACGGCGCTGTCGGACAGCAACATCACGGTGAGCGCGGCCTTCCACGACGAGAACGACAAGGTGCGTCGCTATGACCTGACGGGCAAGCTGCGTTTCAAGCCGCCGCGCAACCTCTTCCTCGACCTGGGTCACACGCTCGAGCCGTCGGCCATGCGGATCGGCAGCAACGACGAACAGTTCTGGGTGTGGGTCAAGCCGGAGCGCAACGAACTGTGGTACGGTCGGTGGGCCGATCTGGATCCGACGGACGTCTATGGCATGCCGCTCTCGCCGGACATGATCCTGGCGGCGATGGGGCTTTCGGCGTTGCCCGGGCCGGGCAGCGGGCTGCGCGGGCCGATCCCGCAGACCGACGACGGGCAGTATTACAAGATGCTATACCTGGCGCGGACCCCGGCCGGGGCGCTCTGGATCCAGCGGGAATACTGGCTGGACCGCGCTGCGCCGTATCTGCCGCGGGTGGTGGTCTTCCGGCTGGAGGACGGCCAGGTGCGGATGCGTGCGACGCTGGACCGCTATGAGCGCGTCGGGAATTCGACCGTCTACATTGCGCGGCAGATTCGCATGGAGTGGCCGGAGCAGGGGGACAGCCTGTCGATGCGGATGGGGCGGCTGACCTTCAAGGAGGTTCCGGCGGAGGCGTTCCGACTGGACGAGAAGCGCACGCCGATTCCTCGTGACCACTGGATCGCCGTGGGTCGCCCGCCACGGCCGGCGGCGCCAGCCAGTGCGCCCGCCGCCAGCGAATCAGCGGAAGCGCCCGGAAGCATGCCGGTCGCGAGCGAACCCGCGGCGGCGCCGGGAAGTGCGCCGGCCGCCAGCGAGCCGGCGGGTGACCTGGAACTCGAATCATCACCAGAATAACAATGTTACGTGTAGCGAGTGCCGCACATGGTGCAGCGACGGATTAAAGGGCAGGGCAGGGCGGTTGGCGCAGCGATCGTGCTGCTGTCGATGGTCGTGGCGGCATGCAGCGCGGATAGCGCGACAACGGGCCGCGCGGCTACACAATCCGCGGCCAGCGCGCCGGCGTCCCGACCGGCCGGGCCGGTGTTGTATCAACCGGGCGTGTCGATCGACTGGGCCGCCAAAGAGGTGCTGCTCGCCGGAGAGGTCGTGCTGCGCAGCGGGGACCTGGAGCTGTTCGCCTGCTCGCCCGGTACGAAGGAGCACGAGAGTATCGTGCGGGTGCAGGCAAGGCCGACGCACATTTTCCAGGCGTTGGGGCTGATCGGCCTGGAGTCGGGCCACCCGGCGTACTTCGACAATGATCAAAAGACTGTTATACCCGCCCAAGGGCAGCGGCTGGAGATCGCGGTCCGCTGGAGGCAGGATGGACAGAGGCGGGCGGTGCCGATCGAACAGTGGTTGTACGACAAGGCGCGCAAGGCGCCGGCCGGTCCGGTGGGGTGGGTCTTCGCCGGTTCGCGCGCGACCACCGACGGGCAGTTGCTGGCGGACCTCGAAGGCACGGTGCTGTGCGTCGTGGACTTCGACGGCGCACTCATCGCGGCGGGCGCCAGCCACTCGGCTGACAACGCGGACCTGTGGCTTGCGGCCAACAGCGAGCAGATCCCGCCGGCGGGCACGCCTCTGACGCTGATCGTGCGGGCGGCGAGGCCGCGGCTGGTCTTTGCGGTCGATCGGTTCGGACGGCTGCGGCGCGACGGGCAGGCCAGCAGCTTGCGTGAGTGGGTGCAAGCCGCGCGGGATGCGAGCCAGACGGGGGCTGGCGCGGTTGGCGTACTGCAGTACGATCCCGGCGTATCGGATATGCAGGTCCGCGCACTGCTGGCCGCGCTGCGTCAGACGGGCCTGGTGGAGGTGACGAGCGCGCCGCTGGCCCCAGAGTCGCAGCCGGCTGCACTGGCGGGCAGTCCGCGGATCGACATTGAGGAGCAGGGCCTGGCGCTCGTCGAGACCTTGGCGGACCTGGGCCGGCAGTTGCCCTCCGCCATCGACGTCGTGGCCCGGTCCGTCCAGAGCAAGTACCGCCGGCTGAACGAGCGGGCCACCGCGGCCATGCAGTCGGCCGCCGGGGCGGCGCGTGTCTTCGGCAGTACGCCTGCGAGCCTGCCCAGCGAGTAGAACGGTCGGGCCAGGGACCTGCGATCCTGCCTCTTGGCCCTCTTCCCGTGACGTTGCATAAGATCAGTGATGGCGAGAATGCTCGCCGAGCGGCGCAGCATCGGGGAATGCACCGGCTGCGGATGCGTTTACGACAAACCCGGTACGGGCGTAACTACTGCGGGATTGCAGGTTTGACGACCACGACTCAGGACACACCGGGCGGCACCGCCCACGAGCCCTCTGAGATCCGCTTCGCCTGTGACGCGATGTGCGGAGGGCTGGCCCGCTGGCTGTGGGGGATCGGGTACGACGCGACGTGGTCGCCGGATATCGATGATGGCGATCTGGTTCGGCAGGCCGACGCACAAGGCCGCGTCCTGCTGTCCGGCGATGGCGGGGTCTTCGAGCGCCGGCTGATCACCAGTGGGCAGGTGCGGGCGCTGCTGATCCCGCGCGGGTTGCGGCGGCTGGAGCAACTGACGTACGTGGTAGAGCAGCTGAAATTGTCGGTCCGGCCGCCCCGATGCATGACCTGCGGGGGTCTGTTGCAGCCTGCGTCCCGCGAGGAGGTGGCCGGGGAGGTGCCCGCGCGCAGCCTCGACTGGGCCAGCCACTTCTATCGCTGCGGGCAGTGTGGCAAGGTTTTCTGGGAGGGAAGCCATTGGCGGCGGATCGGCAAGGTCCGCGAGGCGGCCGCGAACCTGTCCGGCCCGGCCGCGCCGCAGACCTGACAAACCCTGCCATCATTGTCAGCCTTGCGTAATGCCGCTAACATGGTCGCAGCTGGAAGATGTATAAGTCCCAGGATAGATGGGATCTGGATCACTATGGCAAGATATGCAGACGCATCCCGGCAGGCAGGCACCGCGAATCCCGCCATCATAGGTCTGGCGGCTTGGGCTGTGCCCGGGCTGGGCCACTGGCTGCTGGGCCAGCGGAGCCGGGCGATCGTCCTGTTCGTGGCGGTCATGCTGACGTACTGGACGGGCGT
The DNA here is from genome assembly GCA_025357795.1 of Planctomycetota bacterium. Lineage (GTDB taxonomy): Bacteria > Planctomycetota > Phycisphaerae > UBA1845 > JANYLN01 > JANYLN01. Next base: position 15,945 of record JANYLN010000181.1, on the reverse strand, counting down.
GGCGGTCGGCGGCGTGCGCTACACGGCCGATCCGACCGGCAACACGTTGTGGTTCGTCGCCCAGACCGGCGTAGGGCCGCAGGTCCTGGCGCTGTATATGGCGACGGCCAGGCAGGAAGTTCCGGCGGTGCCTTGGCCCGACAGCGACATCGCGGTGATCTATGCCGGCGTGGCGGGTCTTCTGAACATGCTGGTGATCCTGGACGCCATCGGCCGGGCCGCCGGGGCGGACGTCGTACCGGTCGAGGCTCCGAACGCCAGTCCCGCGTCGCCCGACGGGCGGGCCGCTTCGTAAGACGGTTCGGCGGGCGAATGCAAACTACAGCAATCAGGAAGATGCACACGTGCTGAATCTGACTCTGGCCCTATTCGCGGTAATGCCGATCTTCACCGGCCTCAGCCGGCTGCTGATGCTGCTGCCGCTGGTGCTGGCCATCAGCGTCGTGCACAAGGCGATGAAGCTGCCGAAGATGTCGGACCTGCCGACGGCGGTGCTGGCCTTGTGGGCGACGATCGTCGTGGGGATGATCGGCCTGGGTGTCGGGCTGCTGGTGATTTACCGGCTGCTGGCGTAGCACCGCTCGAACTCTCCTATAATCCGTCGTCGCGGCCGAGATGGCTGCGTGGATTGTCCGGAGAGCGTGTCATGTCCGCGGAGCAGAACATCGTTGAAGAGATCCTGGCGGTTCGCCGGCGGATCGATGCATGCCAGCGCTGCGCGACGCTGCAGCCGTGGCGCAAGTTCCCCGTGGAAGCCTTCGGCACGATCGCTACAGGGTACATGCTGATCGGTGAGGCGCCGGGCTACGTCTCCTGGCGGCGACAGATGCCGTACGGCAACCCGCGCAACTACACGATCCGCGAGGCGATCGAATCGTTGGGCCATCCCCGTTACAAAACGCTAGAAGACCTGTTCTACCTGTCGGACGTGGTCCGCTGCCAGCCGTCACCACTCGGCTCGACCGCCAATCGCAGCCCCACGTCCACGGAGCGGCGCAACTGCTCGGACTACCTGCAGCGCGAGCTGGAACTGCTGACCCCGCGGGTGATCGTCACGGTGGGCAAGCTCGCCGCCGAAGCCGTGCTGGGCCGGCCGATCAAGATTACCCAGGAGCACACGAAGCGGCACGCCGGCCCGGCCGGCAACGAGGTCATCGTGCTCATGCATCCATCGGGTCGGAACAAGCAGCACCTGCAGAACATGGGCCTGACGCTGGAGGGCTACCGCGAGCAGCTGCAAAAGGTGTTCGCGGATTTGATCGAGCGGCTCGAGCGAGAGGGGCCTGTCCCGCGCTAGTCCGCGCTACCCGTCCATCGCTGTCTGGGCCTGATCCCACTGGAACTCGTTGGTGGCGCTCGGCCAGGCGAAGGCGTCCGCGTCGGAGGCATCCACCAGCGGGCCGCCCATCCACTCGACGAGCTTGCGATCCTTGCCAAGTGGAAGAACCGCTCGCGGGAGGTTTCACAGGTGATCTGGCGGGTCATGCCGGGGGCTTCGATTTGTTGCGGACTGCGGCCGGACCGCCGCGCCGCGTTTTCGGCTGTTGTCCAGTTGTGCCGGTCCGTCTACAATTTAGCTCTATAGGAGTATAGTTCGTATGACGTAAGGTGTGGCGGTCGATTCTGTGGACCTATTTTCCGAACAACGACGCAGAGCTTTGCAGGCCGCCCGGCCGCTGCCGGTGCGGATGCGCCCGACCACGCTCGAGGAGTTTGTCGGCCAGGAGCAGTTCGTCGGGCCGGGCAAGTTGCTGCGCCGGCTGCTGCAGGCGGACCGTCTGACCAGTGCGATCTTTTACGGGCCGCCGGGTACGGGCAAGACCACGCTCGCCCAGATCATCGCGGGCTACACCAAGGCGGCCTTTGAGCAGTTGCACGCCGCGGGCGCGGGGGTGAAGGACGTTCGTGAGGTCCTGGAGCGGGCGAAGAGCCGGTTGGAGATCAACGGCCAGCGGACCGTGCTGTTCCTCGACGAGATCCACCGGTTCAACCGGGCCCAGCAGGACGTGCTGCTGGAGGACGTCGAGCAGGGGGTGATCATTCTGGTCGGGGCGACCACGGAAAACCCCTTCTTCTCGGTCAACGCCCCGCTGGTCAGCCGCAGCCAGGTCTTCCAGTTCGAGCCGCTGACGACCCGGCACATCCGAGATCTGCTGGTCCGAGCCCTCCAGGACAAGAAAAACGGCTTGGGCAATATTGATATAGAGGTCACGGACGACGCCCTGGATTTCCTGGCCGAGATGTCGGACGGGGATGCGCGCCGGGCGCTGTCGGCCCTGGAGGTGGCGGTCCTCTCGCAGCAGCAGGCCGGGCCGGCGGGGCGTAAGGTCGACCGCGATGGGGCGGCGGAGTCGATTCAGAAGAAGGCTCTGCTGTACGACGCCAAGGGCGACGCTCACTACGACCATATCAGCGCGTTCATCAAGAGCGTTCGCGGCTCGGACCCGGATGCGGCGGTGTACTGGCTGGCGCGGATGCTCGAGGCGGGGGAGGACCCGCGGTTTATCGCGCGGCGTATTGCGATCCTGGCCAGCGAAGATATCGGCAATGCCGATCCCCGGGGCATTCAGGTCGCCGCGGCGGCCTACCAGATCACCGAGCGGATCGGGATGCCCGAGTGCCAGCTGACGCTGGCGCAGGCGACGATCTTTCTGGCCTGTGCGCCCAAGAGCAACGCCTCGGCGATGGCGATCTGGTCGGCGATGGAGGATGTCCAACACCAGCGGGTCGTGCCGGTGCCCAAGCACCTCCGCGATACCCACTATCAGGGCGCCAAGCAGCTGGAACACGGCCAGGGCTACCAGTCCCCCCACGACCACGCCAAAGGATTTGTGCAGCAGGAATACCTGGGTGTCGATAAAAACTATTATCAGCCTACGGGCCGCGGGTATGAGCGACACATGGCAGAGTATTTGCGACAGGTTCGAGGGGACAAGGCAGCTGACGAGGCGAAGAAGGATCCGTCGGCCGGCGGGAGTTCGCCCGCATGAATGTAAAGAAGGAATTGCGCCAAAATCTCCGCTCGCTGCTGGCCTCGATCAGCGCTGAACAGCGCCACGCCCGGTCCAGCCGGGCCTGCCACCTGTTGATGGAGCAGCCGGAATACCAGCGGGCCGAAGTGATCATGCTGTTTCTGTCGCTTCCGACCGAAGTGGAGACCACCAGCCTGGTCCTGCAGGCGTGGGAGGACCGCAAGCGCGTACTCGCGCCGCGGGTCTCCTGGGACCAGCGCCGCATGATCCCCGTGGAAATCCACAGCCTCGAACAGGACGTCGTTCAGACCGTGACCGGACCGCCCGAGCCGATCAAGGGTGTGCCGTTTCCCATCGACTACATTGACCTGGTGGTCGTGCCGGCGCTGGGCTTTGACCTGCTGGGCAACCGGCTGGGTCGCGGCCGGGGCTTCTATGACCATTTCCTGGCGCTGCCCGATTTCAAGGCGGCCTCCTCCGGATTGGCATTCGAGGACCAGGTAGTGCCTACCCTGCCGATCGGCCCGAACGACATGCAGGTCGATATGCTGGTGACCGACAAGAAGGTCCGGCGGTTCGGACGCTAGAGCGTTTTCCGATTATCTCTAGTGGGAGCGACAGCATGGTCCTGCAACAGCGCAGGACCAATGGCACCCAGCGCTCATGCCTGACGCTACACATAAACAGAGTCCGATCTAGCACCCCCATCGCCAGGTCCTGGCGCGATCCGCAAATCCCTGTCGACAGGGGCGCTGTCGTAATCTACGATTGGCGGTCCATGGCCCGGAAGATTCTCAGGCATGCGGAAAGTCCGCGGGGCCATCTGCCGCATTAGCCCTAGGTTGCCTGCCTCTCGCACTTGTCGTGGTCGAGCTGTTTGACGAGCTTGCTGTACACGCCGTGGATCAGGAAGGTCGGCGCCCACAGCCCGACGAACGAGGCGGCTGTCCTGCGGCCGGCCACCCACATGGTCAGGGCCAGAACCACCGAGCCCCAGCCGAGCCAAAGGAATGTGTCGCTGGGCAGTTTGGCGGTGTACTTCTCGATGGGCTTGGCCAGTCCACCCTCCCGATGGCTCGCCGAACGGATCGTCTCCGCGATGTTACGTATGGTCTGCGTCATGAGCGGTTCCTCGCAAGATAGATTGCCTGTGCACAGGCGGTCGGCTCGAGCCCACCGCTGGCGTGCCGGCGGTTCTGACAGGACCGGCACAGCCCCCGTTTCACACTGTATTATAAGCGCCGTCGACCAGCGATTGCAGCGGCCTGTTGCGGGCAGGCTGACACGAGGCGTGCGACTTGGTCGTTGACGGCGGCGGCGTTGGTGGCAGTGGCCTTTGCGGCTGGCTTACCGGCGAGTTGCGCGGTATCTTGGGGGCGCAAGGCCGATAGCCAACGCCTTGCGCTGTCGGCTGATGCTATGCCGGTATTCGGGTGAGATGCCGTTCGCAAGGAGATGGCCGTGGCACGGATGCGATCTGGGAAGAGACGTTTGTTCGTAGCTGCCATGACGATGGTCGTGGCGAGCGTCGCGATCTGGTGTTGGCGCGGCGCCACCGGCCAGGCCCAGGGGCCGGGCGCCCCGGCAGCCGGGCGTACGCTACCTTCTGCCGCTCAAGCGGAACCGCCCCCCCCCGTCCTCTCGCACGAAACCCCGGCGGCGCCGGCGACACGGCCAACCGGATCAGCCAACCCTTCGGCAAGCAGCCCAGGGGCTTCGGCAGCGCTGGCGGAGGCTTCGGCGGCACTGGCGGCCGGTAACCTCGTGCAGGCTCGCCGGGTGCTGAATCAGGCGACGGACCCGCTGGCGGACAATGCGCCCAATGAGCAGATCCTTCAGCAGCTGGCCAAGCTGGGCGACGAGATGATCTTCTCCACGAAGATCCTGCAGAACGACCCACTGGTCATCAAACACGTGGTCGAGCCCGGGCAGAACCTCCAGAAGATCGCCAATCTCTACAAGACGACCGCGCCGCTGATCTGCCGGGTCAACGGCCTGGCCAACGGCAACAGCCTGCGGCAGGGCCAGCCGCTGAAGGTCGTGCTCGGGCCGTTCCACGCAACGGTCTGCAAGCACAGCTTCCGCATGTACGTCTATTGCCAGGACACGCTCGTAAAGATCCTTCCGGTCGGGCTGGGCATGGATGACAAGACACCGACAGGCCACTGGAAGATTCGCAACAAGCTGACCAACCCGCGATACTATCCGCCGGACGGCGGCCCGATCATCGAGCCGAATGACCCGAAGAACCCGTTGGGCGAGTACTGGATCGGGCTGGACGGCTTCGAGGGTGCGGCCGTAGGCAAGGAAGGCTTCGGCATTCACGGCACGATCGAGCCGCAGAGCATCGGCACGAAGGCCTCGAAGGGCTGCATCCGTCTGCGTAGCGAGGATATCATGTTCGTGTACGAGCTGCTGGTGCGGCACGATTCGATCGTTACGGTGGCGGACTAGCAGGCTCGTACGGCTAACCCTATGACCTTGAAACACACCACGATGGAAGCGGACATCGACCGCATCCTGATCAGCCGTCAGCAGATCTCGCAGCGTCTGGACGAGATGGCGCGCGAGATCGCCGCTGTGTATCCGCTTAAGGGCGAAGGGCTTGTGGTTGTGCCGATCCTGGCCGGTGCGCTGATCTTTGTGGCCGACCTGATCCGCCGCCTGCCGATGCGGACCCAGATCGGCCTGCTGCTGGTCAGTTCGTACAGCGGCACCAGTGGCAGCGAGCCGCGGATCCTCTTTGCGCCCGGTTCGCAGATCCGTGGGCGGGACGTGCTGATCGTCGATGACATCCTGGACTCGGGAAGGACCCTCCAGGCGGTCAAGGTGGACTTGTGCCGGCATGAGCCGGCGAGCCTGCGCAGCTGCGTGCTGCTGCGCAAGCCCGGCAAGGCCCCGCCGGAGGCCGGCGCGGACTTCGTCGGCTTCGATATCGAGGATGTATTTGTGGTCGGCTATGGCCTAGACTTCAATAGCTATTATCGCAACTGGCCGGACATCGCCGTTCTGCGACCGGAGCTGTACCGATGACCCCTGTGCTCCAGAAAGAGCGGTTTCTCGCGGATACGCCCGCGCAGCCCGTGCCGGCACTGGTGGCGGAGCGCGCGCTGGTGCCGGAGTGCCTGCTGGACCGCGACGAGATCGTGCTGCTGGCGGTTAAGCCGTCGCTATGGTTCATCCCGCTGCAAAGCGGGCCGTGGCTGGCGCTCTGCGGGCTGGTGGTGGCGCTGACCTGGTGGCTGGGGCACCACGGTTTCGGTGCGGACGTGCCGCGCCTGGGGATGCAGGTGGCCGTGGCGCTCGGTCTGATCCGTGTGAGCATCGCGATGTTCCAGTGGGCCAGCCGACTGTACGTGCTGACCAACCGGCGGCTTATGCGGATCAAGGGCGTCCTGCACGTGAGCGTCTTCGAGTGCCCGCTGACCAAGATTCAGAACACGGCCCTGACGTTCACGCTGAGCCAGCGGATCCTGCGGATCGGCACGATCCAGATCCAGACGGCCGGTACCGGCGGCGGCCAGACCACCTGGCAGCACCTGGCGCAGCCGACCCTCGTGCATACCCGACTGCGCAATGCGATCTCTCGCTCGGGCAAGGGCGGCAACACGGACCTATAGCGCCACGGCCAACAACGATCGGGCGGGGAAACGAAAACGGGCGGCCCGGGGCCGCCCGCGTGTATTTCCAGGAATCTGTTATCTCGCGTCTACCGCGGCAGGCCGAACTCCTGCACCCAGTACCAGCGGTAGGAACCGCCAGTGCGGACGGCGGTGCCCATCTCGACGAAGTCCTCATCGAGGATATTGGCCCGGTGGCCGGGGCTGTCCATCCACTGGGTCATGGTCTCTTCCGGCGAGGTAAAACCGCCGGCGAGGTTCTCGCCGACCTTCTTGAAGTAATAGCTCGTCGCCAGCGCCCGGCTGCCGACCGTCGAGCCGGTGACCGGGTCGGTGTGTTCGAAGTAATTCCCCTCGATCATCTCGCAGGCGTAGTCGCCGGAGAGTCGCGACAGGGTGGCATTGGTCGTCAGGGGTGGCAGGTTGTGCTGCAGCCGCTCTTCGTTGACCAGGTCTACGACGCGGGTCACGTACTGCTCGGACTCGGGCGGGGTGGTGCAGTCCGAACTGGTAAACTGCGCCCCCAGGATGGCCGACGACGCCGACGGCCCGGGCTCGCAACCGCTGGCCAGCACAATCACGCCCAGTGAGAAGCAAAGCACTGCCGCATAAGACAACGCCGACTGCCTGTTACGGTAAACGGCTGATTGTGTCGTCACGGCGGCCTCCATGGCCGATTCCCTGCATCTGACGCTTGCTGCCCCTGCTACACGCCCGAACTCATACTAGTTTACTCGAACCGCTGGCGCCGCACAATGCTTATTTCATATATCGGCTGAAGCCATCCCTTTGTCATGGAGTGCCTTAGTGCAAATTACGTCACTAACGCACAAGACCGCCATCGCAGAGGTTGACCAAACCGCCCCCAGGGTGCTATAAATAGCACTCCTTTAACAAGGACATAGACGCCCCCATCGTCTAGAGGCCTAGGATATCAGGTTCTCATCCTGGAGACCGGGGTTCGATTCCCCGTGGGGGCGTTTTTTTATGCGCCCGCCTTTTCCGGACACCCTGTGGCGACTGCAACTACCATATTTCTCGGATACTTATCTACCGCCTCCCTGCCGCGTACGTCGCCCGGCGACTGCCATCTTTCCTACCAAATTGTAGGCCCCGCATCCGCCGCGAGCCTCGCGGTTATCATCCACACGCGCGTGGCGTTATAGGACGTAGTGCGTCCCCGCGGCGGCAAACACTCCACGATTCCGAGATGGTGCCAGTCGCCGCTGGTGAACTGGATCCTCGACACCGGGTCCAGGAAGGGCCACTTCCAGAAAACGTGGGAGGTTACAGGATGGCAGGACCGGCCCGAGGCCGCTTAGATCTCCGGCGGCTCGTCCCTCTCGCCTTCATCCTCGGGGGGGACCGCCCCGGTGTCGATGAGCGTCTCGACCTCTTGGCGGAACTCCTCGAGGTCCACGCCCAGCACGCGGAGGATCTCCCCGGCGATGCTCTTGGCTTCGCGGAGCAGTCCCAGCAGCAGGTGCTCGGTCGCCAGGTAAAGGACATCCTGCTCGACGGGTTGAGCCTGCTGCAAGGCGTATTGCAACACGTGCTGCGCGCCGATCGTCAGGGGCAGCCGGCCAGTCGGCGAGGGGCGCGCGCCAATCGGCAGCAGCTGCGCCGCGGTTCGGCGGGCCTTCTGCAGGTCGATGCCGCGCTGTCGCAGGAGCTGCGCGGCATTGCCCCGGCCGTCGCGCAGCAGTGCCAGAAGGAGGTGCTCGGTGGCGACCCAGTCGTGGTTCAGCCGATGGGCCTCTTCGTTGGCCAAGGCATCCACCTGGCTGGCATGGCTGGACAGGTGCACGCTGATGCGAGCCCCGGCCGGCTCGGCCTGAGGATCAGACAGCCCCTGCAACTCCGCCTCTTCCGCATGATCGCTTGCACTGGCCAGCAGGCTCAACAGGACCGTGCGTGCCACCTCGGGGCGCAAGCCCGTGCCCGCCAGCACCCGTGTCGCGTGGCACTGGCGATCCTGCAGCAGGGCCAGCAGCATGTGCTCGGTTCCGATGAAGTCGTCGTGGAGCTGGTCCGCCTCGACGACGGCCTGCGTGAGCATGCGTCGAACGGCAGGGCTGTACTGGCCGTCTTCGGTGGGCGCATCGTCGGGCACGTCGGTCGGTTCCTCGGCGGCCCGGACGAGCTGCTGCAAGTCAAGGTTCATCATCACCAGTGCCACCATGGCGACCCCGCGCCCCTCCCGGATCAGGCCGAGCAGGACATGCGACGTCGCTACTTGTTGCTGGCCAAGGCGTCCCGCCTCATGGGCCGCCAGCACCATGACGTGTTTGGCACGGCTGGTCAGACGTTCGAGCATACCACGCTCCAGAACCATTGGCTGAAGTGTCCTAATAATAGTACCGACCACTTTGCCGGGAATCCAAGGTAATCCATCCGGAACCGGAGAAATCGGGCAGTCAAGCCCCTCGCTGCCCCGGCACCTACCAAATGGTAGGAGTGGCTTGTCGATCCAACCGGGCGGTGGCCGCATGCGGTCCTGGCCACAGGTGGCGCACCGTTGCTGGAAAGATTTTAACCTCCTATGTACAGACCGCTTACCAATATTCCGCCGCCCTCCTTCTCCCTTTGGCACAGCTCATGCACCCTTACGACCAACCGTACAGCGTGAGGTGACGCCTTGCGGCTGATCCGTCGCCCGCGGCGTATCGACGTGTTATGGAAAGGTCCAACCGATGGGAGCAGCACGTTTGACAGGTTGTCTGGCAGCAGGGTTGCTCCTGGTTTCAGGGGTCGGCACGGCATGGGCCCAAGAGGCGGCCGCGAGCGCCCCGGCCGCGCCGAAATACGATACGGGTGATACCGCCTGGATGCTGATCAGCACGGCGCTGGTGCTGATGATGACGGTCCCTGGGCTGGCCCTGTTTTACGGCGGGCTCGTCCGCACGAAAAACATCCTCTCGACGCTGATGCACAGTTTCTTCTGCGCCGGGCTGATCGGGGTGACCTGGGTCCTGTTCGGCTACAGCCTGGCCTTCGGGCCGGACCATGGCGGTCTGATCGGCGGGCTCAGCTACATGGGCATGGCCGGGATGCAGGGCACCGCCAGCGCCCTGGCCCCCACGGTCCCGCAGATCCTCTTCGTGATGTACCAGGGCACGTTCGCGATCATCACGCCGGCCCTGATCAGCGGCACGTTCGCTGAGCGAATGCGCTTCCCGGCGTTTGCCCTGTACATGCTGCTCTGGTCGACCTTCATCTACGCCCCGATGGCCCACTGGGTCTGGGGCGGCGGCTGGATCGCCACGCAGATCGGTGCGCTCGATTTCGCCGGCGGCACGGTGGTCCACATCGCCAGCGGCATCAGCGCCTTGGTGACGGCCCTATACCTGGGCAAGCGGCTGGGTCACGGGCAGGAGCCTATGACCCCGCACAACCTGCCGTTCACGGTCCTGGGCGCGTCGCTGCTGTGGGTCGGCTGGTTCGGCTTCAACGCCGGCTCGGCCGGGGCCGCCAACGAACTGGCGGCGATCGCGCTTATCAATACGAATACGGCGGCGGCCGCGGCGGTGCTCGGCTGGCTCGCCATTGAATGCCTCAAGCATGGCAAGCCGACGATGCTGGGCGCCGCCTCGGGCGCGGTAGCGGGGCTTGTCGCGATCACCCCCGCGGCCGGGTTCGTCACGCCGATGGCGGCGATCCTGATCGGCCTGGCCGGCGGCATGGTCTGTTACCTGGCCGTCTCGCTCAAGCCGAAGTTCGGCTACGACGACGCGCTCGATGTGGTGGGCGTGCACTTCGTCGGCGGGACGCTGGGCGCGCTGCTGACCGGTGTGTTCGCGACCAAACTGATCAACGCGGCGATACCGACACTGACGCTGGGCCTGGATGGCGGTCTGCTCCATGGGGGCGCGGCGCTGATCTGGAAGCAGTTGATCGCGGTGCTGGCGACGTACGCGTATTGCGGCGTGGGCACGCTGGTAATCCTGGTGGTGGTCAACGCGATCACCCGGGTGCGGGCGGATGATGACGAAGAGATCATCGGCCTGGATCTCAGCCAGCACAGCGAGCGGGCCTATGCCATCAGCGGTGGCGAGTCGGTGGCGTTCGTGCGGCTGACCGAGCCGAAGGCTGCGTCCCGGCCGCCGATCGGTGGCGGCCGCTTCAGCGTGGCACTCGACGGCATCGACGAGCAGTCCGTCAGCGAATACTGGCGCCGCCTTTGCAAGGTCAACGGCAAGCCGCCCACCGAGGTGTTCCGCCAGATCTACCAGCACGTGACGACCGTCCGCGGGAACAACTTCCGCTTCCGCGGCGGAAACCGCGAGGAGATCCGCGTCATGCTCGAGGGCTTGTTCCGCGAGACATTCCCGAAGGTCAAGGCGCGGCTGGTCCGCGAAGAGAATGCCCCGGCTCTGGTGTAAGGCCAAGGAGCGATAAACCATGAAGATGATCGTAGCAATTATCCGGCCGGAGAAGATCGAAGAGGTCCAGCAGGCCCTGGCCGAGAGTGATGTCTACCTGATGACCGTCAGCGATGTCCGCGGCTGCGGCCGCCAGAAGGGCTTTACCGAGACGTACCGTGCCCAGGACAACGTGATGCGGCTGCTGCCGAAACTCAAGCTCGAGATCGCCGTCAACGACGCCTTCGTCGAGGCGGCGGTCGAGGCAATCGTGCGGTCCGCCCGCACGGGCGAACTGGGCAAGGTCGGCGACGGCAAGATCTTCGTCCTGCCGATGGACGACTGCATCCAGATCCGCACCGGCGAGACCGGCGCGATCGCGATCGGGCCGTGATGTAAGCGTGCATGGAAGGCTCGCCGCCGAGGCGATTGTATCGCCCTCCGCCGCGAGCAACCCAAATAGACAGCGAGGGCCAGGTGGGTGGCTATGCGAGGCGTATCCATAGCCACCCCACCATTTTCAGGATGTCACCCGCCGCCGCGTTCCTGGCTGGACTCCTCGCGGCCGACTCGATCTTTGCCATCGGGCAACCGGTGACGATCCTCGACGGCTTTGCGCTACTCTCCTGGTTCGTCGGCGCTCGATTCCCCGGACGGCGCATCCGCTGGTGAGGCCGGTTGCGAAGCGGTGGGCGCAAGGCTCTCCGGTGCCACCCGCGCCGGCCAGAGGGCCTCCCACTGCGGGCGACTCAACGCCTGGACACCCAGCGCCTCGCACGCCCGGCCGTGCCGCTGCCAGAGCATCTCCCGCCGCAGTGCCAGGTCCTCGTTCTTGCGCTGTTGGGCCGCCTGCTCGCAGGTCCACGCCCCGGCGCCGGCCTGGCGCTGCTGCTCGAGGAGGCCCATCACCTCGGCGATCGTCTGACCCAGCGCATCGCGCGCCTCCAGGAGCCTCCGTGGACTCATCGTGAACTTGTCGAAGCCGGCGACGATGGCCTTGTCCACCTTGAGCAGTTTCTCCGCCTCGGCCACCAGGCCCGCCGGGGCCTCGACCGCACCGCCGACTGCGTGGTTGTGCCGCAGCGCCGCCAGGCAGTCCGCCAGCACCAGGTGACTCTCCCAGTCCTCGATGCCGTCGCGCATCGCCTCGAAGCGCAGCGACGAGATCGGTCCGGGATAAAAGAGCATGCCGTCGCCGTTGCTGGGCCAGCCCTTGCTCCAGCCGTCCGCCTTCCAGGCGCCGCGCGGGAAACGAAGCGCGCGGTCTGGTTCGTAGTTCCGTTCCCATATATTGTAGCAGTAGTACTCAAAACCGCTGACGTGATACTTCCAGGTCATCCAGAAGAGCACGCGCGAGTCGATGAGCGGGTACTCCACCTGCACGTTGGGATAGGGGTAGCTCGGCCCGGCCGCGACGTACCAGTAGAACTGCTCGCCGCGCTGGCGGCTCTGCTCGATGAGCTTCGCGTCGGAGGATCGCAGGCTGTAGACCTTGCTCTGCCCGCCGATCTGCGGGTCGTAGATATCGATGTAGCCAACGAGTTCCTCGCGCGGCACGCTCCCGCCGATCATCACCTGCACGCCGGGCAGCCACGCGTGAATGAGATCCGCGCGCTGGCGCATCGCGTCCCACTTGTCCGTCTCGTCCCCGACGTAGACCAGCGTCTGATCCAGGACCCGCAGCCCGCGGACCTTGCGGTAGTCCAGGACGAGCTGCTTCCTCTCGGCATCGCTGCCGGTGAAGTTGCCGGACAGGTAGATCGTATTGAGACCGCGCGACAGGCAGTATTCCAGGTCACGGCGAGGCGAGAGGATCGGTTTGTACTGCTCGGTGGGCGCGAAGCGGTGGTCCAGGCAGAAGTCGTAGTACTTGCGCAGCAGCTTCGCCTCGGCCTCTGTCTGCCCGGCCGGTAGCCCGTGGAACCGCTGGACGTTCTCCCACACCAGTTGGCCCATCGTGTGGAAGTTCCACTCGCTCGGGATCCGGTAGGGCCAGACGTTGACCTCGACGGTCATCGGCTGTGGCGGCAGACCGTCGGCCTGGAGCGTAATGGTGGCGCGGTAGAGCCCGGCGGCCGTCGCGGGCCGCGTGCGTATACGGAAGTAGAACGGCGTGTGCACCTGCCGGCGCAGGGCCAGCGCCCGGCCCGGCAGCAGCGGATCCGGCAGGTCGTAGAGCTTGCCCGCGTAGAACAGGTCGCTGGTCATCCAGTTGCGCCGCAGCCGGTACCAGTCGACCAGGAAGTACTCGATGTCCCAGGCCGGGATGGTGTGGCCGTCATCGGTCGCTAGATTCGTCCAGATGAACTGCACGTTACGCAGATCCGCCAGCAGCGGGTAGACCACGACCTGGAAGCCTTCGTACTCATTGGCCGCCATGCTCAGCAGGTAGTGGCGGTCGTAGCGGCCGCGATAGCCATAACGGCTTGAGCGGTCGCAGATCTGGCGCAGCGGGTGGGTCATCGCCAGCAGCACCGGGTCGCTGACCGGCGCGAGCTCCAGGTGCAGTTGCGGCCGCAGGTCCGGGTCCTCGTACGTCTCGGTCGGGATGTCGATCTCCCAGGTGCTGGGCCTGCGCGGATCGGTCGGCATCAGCAGCACGCCGTGATTGCTCGATGGGTCCTTGAGCCATCGCTCGGCCAGCGGGGTGATGTTGAAGGAGATCCACTTGCCATCGGCCGGCAGACCCCGGGTCAGGAACGGGAAGTCGGGCCAGCCCTGGTGCGGCGGGGCGAACAGTTCGACGGAATCGACCGCGCCGACCCGCCGACCGTTGTAGTAGTCGCTGACCTCGTCGATGCTCGGCTGCCGGCCGCCGCTGATCACCTCGTGGCAGAAGATCTCGAGGAAGGTGTTGGGCTTGCGGGCCTCGGGCAGGAAAACGAAGAGCCGGGCGCGGGCGAGGCGCTTGTCCGCGAGGTCCGCAGGCAGCTCGAACTGGACCTGCAGGTCGCGCTGGCTGCCCCGCAGGTGGAACGTGCCGCTCTCGTCGGTCTTGACCGGAGCGAGGTTCTGGATCGTCCGCGTGGTGCAGCCGGTGTAGTCCGCGACGCCCTGCTGGAGAGTGACCGTCTCGCCCAAGACAGGACCGGCGGCGACGAACGCCGCGATCGCAAGCACAACCGCCCATGCCATCCTGGCCATCCAAGCGACTCCTGCAACGGCTGCCCCGCCGGTTCGTACAAGTACGACAGTGCGTACCGTCGGCAAACCCATGCCTAGTATGATCGGCCGGACCGGTCACAGCAATTGTACAGAGGGTTACGCTATCGCAATGCCGATTAGGTAACAAGACCTGCCGCCAGGCACACCCGCCGCGGCATGGTTGCCACCCCGCCGGGCCGCATCTTTAACAAATAACGAATAACCACTACCCAATAATTCCCCTACAGCGTCGGCGTCGCTGTCACATCCAGTGGCGTGACCATCCCGCGCTTGTACATCTGCCAGCCCAGATACGCGATCATCGCCCCGTTGTCCGTGCAGTACGTCCGCTGCGCCAGATGCAGTTGGATCCGCCGCTTGTCGCACTCCTCCTGCATCCGCGCCCGCAGGGCCGAGTTTGCCGCCACGCCCCCGCCGACCATTACGCTGCGCACCCCGCTCTGCTGGACGGCCCGGAGCGTCTTGCCGACCAGCACATCGACGACGGCGGCCTGGAAACTCGCGCAGATGTCCGCTTTGTGCTGCTCGCTGAGCTTCTCCAGCCCCCCGCTCGTCTTGCCCGGCCCGTGCACGTGATACAGCACGGCCGTCTTGATGCCGCTGAAGGAGAAATCGAGCGAGTCCCGCTCCAGCCACGTCCGCGGCAACGCCACGGCCTTCGGGTTCCCGCCCTTGGCAAGCCTGTCGATGATCGGGCCGCCCGGGTAACCCAGGGCTAGAATACTGGCAACTTTGTCGTACGCCTCCCCGGCCGCATCGTCCCGCGTCTTGCCCAGCGGCTGGCTCTCGGCGAAGCTCTTGAGCAGCATGAGCGACGTGTGCCCGCCGCTGACGATCAGCGCCACCGCCGGCAGCGGAGGCTCCTCCATCCCGATCCCCGGCGAGAGGGCGTGCGCCTGTACGTGGTCGACAGCGACGAACGGCTTGCCCCACGCCCACGCCAAGGTCTTGGCGGCCGTCAACCCAATCAGCAGGCACCCGATCAACCCCGGACGGTTGGTCGCGGCGATGGCGGTGATCTGCTCGGGCTTGACGTCTGCCCGCTCCAGGGCCTCGCGGACGATCAGGGTGATCCGCTCGATGTGCGCCCGGCTGGCAATCTCGGGGACCACGCCGCGGAACTGCGCGTGCAGGTCGTTCTGGCTGGCGACGACGTTGCTCAGTACGTCCTTGCCGTTGGCGAGCACTCCCGCCGCGGTCTCGTCACACGATGTTTCGATTCCCAGTACGACGTCCATGATACGTCTCGCACCATCTTAGAAAAAAAGAGCGAGCCTTTCGCTCGCTCCCCTGAATTCCTGTCCACCTGCATAACCCGGTGGTGCCCCGTCGGCAGATGCCACAAACCTCTGTCGCTGTCATCTTAGCTCGCCGTGCGGGCCTTCAGCGAGTTGGACTGGCTGGCGGCGACCTTGTCGGTCGACGCGGGGCGGTTGAGCTTCTCGCGTAGGACCTCCAGGCCCTTGGCCAGCTGCCGATCGACGACCGGCCTGGCGGGCGCGCTCGCCCCGGGGCGGCTCGACGGGGCGAACGCCCGATCCGCGGCCATGCGCGCCTCGACGATCTGCTGGGTCTCCTCGTTGGTCAGCTCGACGGTGATGTTCGGCTCGACGCCCCACTTGCCGCTCTGGCGGGCCGCCGGCGTGCGGTGAATCAGCTCCCCATCGGGCAGGTAGTAGTAGGCTGTCGTCATCTTGATCGCGCTGTTGCCGTTGCCCAGCTCGATGACCTCCTGCACGCTGCCCTTGCCGTAGGTCCGCTTGCCGATCACCACCGCCCGCTCGTGATCGCGCAGCGCGCCGGAGACGATCTCCGCCCCGCTGGCCG
>JANYLN010000141.1 GCA_025357795.1 Planctomycetota bacterium | reverse complement strand
CCCGCGGCATGGACGACCAGGACGCCCAGCACGCAGACCAGCAGAGCGGTGAGGGCCGACCGGCCGGGCTGGGCCTTGACATGCCGGAGCAGGCGGCCGGAGAGCGGCTCGGCCTGCGGAGAGGGCTGATTGGCTGTCATGTCGTTGCGCGGCAGCATTGCGGCTCCTAGCCTTTGGTCGAGAAGATACTCAGCAGCATGTCGGCCCGCACACTGGTGGTGTCGGCCATATTGCCCGTGAGGTTGAGTTCGACGATTCGCTTGGTGCGGGCGAGGCCTTCCAGTTGTGCCAGGAAAGAGTAGATATTGGGGAACGTGCCTTCAAAGCCGAGTTTGATCGGCAGTTCGGTGTAGCGCGGGCCGTCCACGGGCAAGGCGGGCCGCATCTCCAGGCTGGAGAGTTGGGACTGGCGGAGGTGTTCGGCCAGTTGCTGGAGGAACGGGCCGGCCTGGGCGCCCTGGGGCAGGCGTTCGTCGAACTGGCCGGCGCAGGCCCGGAGGCCCTGCACCTGGCGAGTCAGGGGCATGAGGACGGCACAGGCCTGCTGGGCCTGGGTGAGTTTCTGTTCGAGCGCGGCGGTCTGGCCGCGGAGGTCCTGCAGCGCCCGCTGGCGAGGCCGGTGCATCGCCAGGACGAAGAGCAGGACGATGCCGATCGTCGCGGCGGCGGTCAGTACTTGTTCGGTCCAGTCCTTCACGCGTCAGGCTCCGTTACTACCGTTGGCAGACAACTGTCCGCAGACACCCGTTGCCAGCAGACAGCACGACTAGAACACATGTCGAATCCCGCCATTGCTGCGATCAGGCGCCGCTGGCGGTCTGGGTGGCGGCGGCCTGGGTCAGTACGTCGAATGTCACGCGAAACTCCTGCACGCGCCGGGACTCGAGGTCGGCGGCCTTGGAATAGTCGAGCCGGACGTTGGCGAATTCACGGCAGCCGGAGAGCTGGCCGACGAGCACGGCGATATCGACCTGCGAGAGGGCGATACCCCAGAGCGCCACCCGCGGCAGCACGGGCCGGGGCTCGGCGGTCTTGGGGCCGGGGGCCTTGGCGGCGGGCAACTCGACGACGGGCGCCGGGCGGCAGGTCATCTGCAATTGCTTCAGGGCCACGTGCTCGGGCAGCAACTGGGCGATGCGGAACACCGTGGCGACGCTGCTGGCGGGCGGCTGGAGTTCCTGGAGCAGGCGGTGCTTGTCCAGCAGGGCCGTCTGCTCGGCCTGCAGGCGGGCGAGGTGCTGGAGACCGGCCTGGACGGTTTCGTTCTGCACGGCGAGGTAGTCCACGTACTGGCGGGCGCGGCGGAGACGGAGTTCGTCAACGCCGAGCCAGCCGATGAGCACGCAGAGGACCATGCCGCCGAGCCAGAGCCGGCGGATGCGCGACGTGCGCCGGCGGCAGGCTTGCCGGAAGGCGTCGGGCAGGAAGTCGATGTTTCTCATGCGGCACCCCCTACGAGCACGGCGGGCTGGAGGATCACGCTGCGTAGGGCGAGGCCCATGCTGAGCATCCAGCAGGGCGCGGGCTGGCGGCGGCTCTGGCCGATATCGACGGCGGAGCTATTCGTATTCTTGAGTGGGTCGGCCTTGACGACCTTCATCATCAAGGCGCGTTCGAAGTAATCGATGGACAGGGGGTGGTGGGCCTCACCACCGCTGAGCTGGAGCACGGCCGGGCGGAAGCCGCGGAACGTGACGGCGTGATAGCGGAGGCAGAGGGAGATTTCCTTGGCCAGTTGAGCGAGCACGGGCTCGCAGGCGCCCATGACCTCCTGCGGCATATCCTGGACGGCGGAGGGCTGGTCGGCGTCCTCGGCGGGCAGGCCGCGGGCGAGCGACTCGCGGAGGTTTACGGCCTCGCAAAGCGAGAGGTCGAGGCTGCGGGCGACGGCTTGGTTGATGTCGCGACCGCCACAGGCGAAGACCTTGATAAAGACGAGTTCGCGGCCGTGGCCGATCACGAGTTTCGTCGCAGTCGAGCCGATGTCGACCAGCAGGGTCACTTCGCGGCGGTCCTCGTCGCGGAGCAGGAATCGCTCGCAGCTGCGGAAGAGTGCCGCGGGGGCGACGTCCAGGGCGATCGGCTCGAGGCCCATCGCCGAGAGCAGATCAACGTCGCCGGCGATGTCCTGATCGGGCACGGCCAGAAGGATGATTTCGCGGCAGGACTCGTTGCCCTGCTGAACGCGGCCGACGTCGAGGTGTTCGACGCGCGCGGTCGCAAGGTCGAACGGGAGGCGTTTGGCGGCCTCCTCGGCGATGGCCTGTTCGATATCCGAGGGGGAGCCTTCGGGGACGCGGATGGTCTTGACCACAAGTTCGGCATCGGCGACGGCGGAGACGACCTGGCGGCCCCGGAAGCCCGCCTGATGGTGCATGCGGCGGACGGCCTTGATGGCCAGGTCGCGGCGCTCGGGGGCGTCGGGGGGCAAATCGGCGGGGAAGTAGTACTGGGCCGCCGCGGCGATGCGAAGGCCGCCGCCGGTGGGCTCGAGCTGCATCATCTTGATGCAGTCGGCGCCGAGGTCGAGACCAATCGGTTGATATTGTGTCTGCAACAGTCGCATCATTGTGGTGCCTGTGGGCCCGGGACGCCGTGCTGCGGCTGGCCTGCCTGCAGCTGACCTGCCTGCAGCTGACCTGCCTGCGACTGGCCTGCCTGCGACTGGCCTGCGGGGTCCTGGATTCTGGTTAGGCCTGTAGCCGGATCGATTACAATCGTCAGGCTACGGGTTCCGACAGCGATTTCGATCTTGCCGTCGGTCAAGGGGACGCGCGGGCTGGCCAGCGGCTCGCCCATCGCGCCGAACGTCAACACCATGGAACCGTCAAAGCTTGCCCCGGACAATTCAACCTCCGGGTAGGCCTCCAGGTGCGACAGGGTACGCAGCGCAGCGTTGTCGCAGGCCTGGCGGAAGAAGACGCGGTACGGGTTGTGACTGATCGGCTCGGTTGCCGGCTCGAACACGGCATCCAGGGGGGCCAGGTAGTAATAACCCTGCGTCGCATCGCAGACGAAGCAGTAGAGTTTGCGCTGGAGGATCGCCTGGCTTCGGGCGTAGGCCAGGTCCGCCTGGAGGCGTTCGGCGGCCAGGTCGAGATGGAGGCTCGAGGTACTCTGGCCGGTGGGGATGACCACCGTCGAGACCAATGCGAGCACGACGGCCACGACCAACAGTTCAACGAGCGTTACCGCCCGGCGGGGTCGCACCGCTCGAAGGGGCCAAGGTTGTATTGGGAGTCCACCCATGGTTCGGTCCTCTACCGTCAGTATCGGCCGGAAGGCAGACGACCTTAACATTGCCGGACCTGAGCAGCAGAATCAGTTCGTCCATCTTGGCATTGAGGGTCACCAGTTCGTCCTCCATGCGGAGGCGCTGGGCGCCGACATCGAGGGCCAGGGGCACCTGGGCATTGCGGACCGTGTCGGCCCCGAACAGCAGGACCAGGGCGGCGCCCAGGGCGAGGCAGACAGCGGTGTGGCACAGTCCTGTAATGTGCGAGGTATCAGGCTTCATGGAAAGGTTCTCCTGGTATTGTGTTAACGGTTAGGTTCCGTCGGAGCCATCTGCCCGGTAACAGATCGGCCGGGCACCGGCGAGGGTGTGGGGCTGGGTCGGGTAGAGGCCGGTGACGTTCGCGCGGGCGGGGTCATGGTTGATAAACACCTTCGGTTCGGAGGGGAAGGCCGGGTCGAATCCGCCGCCGACAGTGGGAAAGACCAACGGCCCGTTGATCGTCAGGCGCGTGGCGGACGTGGTACCGCTGGCCTGGATGCATTTGTGGACGATCACGGCGCCGTTGATGGTAGCGGCGATGGCATCGCCCTCCAGGACGAGATTGCCCTTGACCACGAGGGCGGGGAAGTCAGGCTTGGGGGTGATCGACAGCGTGCCGGGGGCGGCCAGGGTCAGATCGCCTGTGACCAGGAGGGTGCCTTCGATCGTGGTCGCGCCGCTGAGGCGCAGGTTGCCGTGGCGGACGTGGACGCCCATGGGGTTGGTTGGGCCGGGGCCCCACGCCTGGTTGGTGGCAGTACCTTGCATGATCGCCTGGGCCGGGCAGGGGGCACCGTCGTGTATGTAGATGACCGGTTCGTTGAGCGGATAGGCGCCTATGGTTCGCGGGAGGCAGTTCAGGTGTTTCAATCCTGTAATAGTGCCGGCGTCGGCGAAGGTGATCCCGACCCAGACGCTGCCGTCGATGCGGCTGCGGTTGTCAAGGCTGTTGTAGGCGAAGACGTTTCCTTGGACGGTGACGCCAGCCGGGACGAGCAAGTCGTGCGGGGTGGTGATGGCGTCGGCGAAGCCGTAGTACATGAGGAAGTCGGCAGCGACGGTGCGGACCATGACATCGCCTGCGGGGCCGACGAGGTGGCCATCGCTCTTGACGAGGTAGACGGCGGGGTTGGCCGACTTGAGGGCGACGGTCACGTCATAATAATCGAGGGCGTCATCGATCCGCCGGCCGGTGGCGCCGGTCCAGACGGCGGCGCCCGTCAGTTCGGGATGGCGCAACCAGTAGCAGGCTTCGGCGATGCCGGACTCGGCGCGGGACTCGGCCTTGCGGGAGTCGACGAGGGTTTGGGTCAGCACCATGCAGTTGGACGCGGCCTGCAGGAAGCGCATCGTCAGCAGGGTGCCGATCGCGATGAGGATCAGCACCAGCAGCAGCGCGATGCCGCGGCGGGCGGGGCGCGGGTGGGCCGGGCGATGCGGCATGCTCGAATGTATTGTCGATGCGTACATGTTGCCGGGACCGCCTTGTCGGATCAGGGCACGGGTTCGCGGGTGCGACTGCGTGGGGTCATCACCGCGGAAAACGCCTGCGCACCATCGTTTCTGGTTACCGTGAAATTCAGTTGGACGATCTGGGAGTTTGCATTGGCCCCGTCACACCAGGCGAGGCACTGGGTCACGCCGTCGATCAGGGGACGGACGGCGAGGTTCGCGTGCTGTGTAATACGGCTAGCGGCCACGCTGGTAGCGAACTGGGCCAGGGGCACGGGCGCGTTCTGCGCATTGAACACGGCCGATGAGGTGTTGGGCGGGAGGCGGACGTCCTGCAGACTCAAGCGGTGGGCCGTGGCGTCGTAGTGGACGAGGGTCATCTCCAGCAGGTTGATCCGGCCGTCGTGGTTGTCATCGTTGCGCCAGAGGAGGACCTGTTCGTTGTCCCAGAAGCCGACGAGGGGGGCCTGTTCGACCAGCAGATCGATACAGGCCAGGGCGTTTCGGGTATCGGCGGCGGCGGCGTAGACACCGCTGGTGGTTGCGGAGGCGTCGTTGATCGACTTGATCATCATGGCGGCAGCGGTGCAGGCGATCGCCGTGAAGCTCGACGCCAGCAACACCTCCAGGAGGGTGAACGCGCGGCGAGGACGCGGTATGGTCTTGCTGGGTGCGGGCATGGTCAGCGTCGCTCCTGGCTGCTGATGAGCCGGTTCAGCGTCACCAGGGGTGTGCCGTTGTACTTGACCTCCACGGTCACGCGGAGGAACGCCGGCGGCAACTGCGGGTCGTGGCCGGGCAGGTTCACGTAGGCGGCTGTGACGCTGCGCGAGTAGAGGGCCAGGCTCGGGGCCGCGAGGCACTGACCATCGGGGCCGTGAAGCTGCCCGGCTGACTCACTCAAGCCGTGGTAGTCATCGGCATTGTCGAAGCCGCTGCGAACCGTCTCGCCGCTCTCGGGGCCGAGCGTGAGCAGCGACGGGGTTTGTGGATCGGCGAAAGGTTTGGCGACGATCTCATTCATCATCGCGGAGGCGAGGTTCGTCGCGACCACGTACTGGACGGCCGCCTGGTTCTGCGTCAGGCCGGCGATCAGCGCGGACCCGAAGGCGGTGGCGGCAATACCGACGAGCAGGGCCGCCAGCAGCGACTCGAAGAGCGTGAAGCCCCAGTTTGCCCGGCGGGCCGGCCGGCGACGGAGGTTGGCTCGTCGCTTTCGCATCGTCTGCTCCCAATCGCAAGGGCCCCGCGAGGCGAACGGTGGACGGGCGGGCGAGAAGAGTTCGCCGGCTTCCCAGGAGCCGGACACTCTGGTCGCGGCCGGCGGCGCGCCTATGCGTCGCGTGCCGCTGTGTCGAAGGCCGCCTCGGCGGGGCACCGCCGATCGACTAGAGGTTTTTGGTCTTGGAATCGGCCGTGTTGGCGGTACTGTCGTTGGACTTGAAGGTGCCCTTCTCCTGATCGTAGCACCAACCGCCACTGGCGTCCTGCGAGGGGGCCATGGCAATGCTGTCGTCGATGGGATTGACGGGCATCTGCTGGAGGTAGGGGCCGTACTTGATGTCGCCACTGTCCGCGGTGCCTTGAACGTTGGTCTTGCTGGTCATCGCCTTGACCCAATCGGTCGTGGGGGGGTATACACCGTTGTGCTGGGCCTTGTAGAGTTCCAACTGCGAGCGGACGGTCTGCAGGGTCGTGCGTAGGGCGCTGTTCTTGACATCGGTGCTGGCGTCACTGAACTGCGGGACGACGACGACCGCGAGGATGGACAGAATTACAGCGACCATCAGCACTTCGACCAGCGTAAAACCGGTTTGCTTCGGATTTCTGCCACGCATACGGGTTCTCCTTACATGCCATAGATTCCCCGCCCTGCCGCATTTCTGCCCGAACGGACGCCGCGTAGCGCGGATGGCAAGGCACTCTACTTGAGCATCGACCATGGGGCGGGGGCACTTAAGGATGATCTTCGCCATTAGCAACCTGATAGCTCCAACGTGGCGGGCATGTGGGAAGGGGAACCGGTGACGACGTGACAGGGCGATCAACAACAGCAACCACAGTCGGGACAGATCCGCCGGACGAACGTCGAGGCAATAAAAGGTGTCAGGAAGATTTTTAAGCCTTTCTCG
>JANYLN010000138.1 GCA_025357795.1 Planctomycetota bacterium | reverse complement strand
CCAGCCGGCCCACGCCGTGCGCCGCGCACATCTTCAGGCAGCGGACGGTGCGGTCGACGGCCGCGAGGCGCTTGGCGCGGTCGGGGTTGTCCAGGGCGCTGGGCTCGGAGAAGGGCGCGTGCATGGAGATCACGCGAACGCTCACGCTGGAAAGGATATCGAAGGCCGCCTGCTGTTGGACCGGCTCGAGGACTTCCAGCACGGCGAAGTTGATCTCGATGGCGCGAATCTGCTCGCGGGCGCACGCGGCGGCGGCTACGTCGAGGGGCCAAGCATCCTTCCACGACGTAGGCCGATCGGGAAAGTTCACCGCCCAGACAGGGTTGGCCGAGCCGTTCAGCGAGCGAGCGGGCATCGCATCAGCCATTACAGGACTCCATAAACAAAGTGGGCCCGGCTTTGGTGCCGGACCCACGTCATTCTCTTAAGGGGCAGCCTCTGTCACAATCTGTTCGCGTGCGGCCGCACGTTGGATCGTACAGGCAGCGAAGCAGCCGCGTCTGGCCGTAGCGTCAGGGCGTTGCGCCGCCGCCGCCAGTACCACCACCGGTACCGCCGCCGGTACCGCCGCCGGTACCGCCGCCAGTACCACCGCCTGTGCCGCCGCCAGCGACGCCACCGCTACCCGAACCGGTGCCCGCGCCACATTGGAACGGGATCGAGCAGGTCGGATCCACGCTGTAGTCGGGCCCATTAAACACAAGGGCATACCAGTCCTTCGGGTTGCAGACGTTCGTGCTCAGGACCGTGCCGCACGGATTGAAGCGCCAGAGGTTCTCGCTGGCACAGCTGCCACCGTACAAGGTGGTGCCGGCCGACAGGCCCGCCATCGCCAGGACACGCACTAGTTTGGAGCTCATAGAACCGTCCTTTTCCAGCTTACACTACGCCGAGCGAAACATCAGACCACACCTGCACCGCCAGCGCCTATGGGCAACCGTTGAACACATCATCAGCCTTGTTGTTCACCTGGCCGCACGGGTTGATCGCGCCGTTGAGGATGCCATTGGTGCAGTTGAAGATGCCGCACGGCTGGATCGAGTCCATGGCAACCTGGGCGCCAAGCGTGTAACACCCGCCGCCAAAGCCAACTGCCATCATCGAACCCATCAGAACGGCAGCCGCGGTCAAGAACCAAGGTCTCTTCCTGAACATACGAGGGCCTCCAAGTCCATTCTGCTCAAACTCACCGTACTATACCGCACGCATTGCAAGTCCTGCAAGACCTTACGTCGAGGCAAATCGCCGCAAACCGGCCACCGGCCCGACACCAGAGTCTAGCCTCTCTGCGTCGGCCAGAATAGCGGCAGGAATCACAAGAAACACCTACCATCGATGCTGCGGGCGTTATAGCGTTGTTAATCGCGAACGCGGGTTCCTTTCAGGTCTGGCTCGCACAAAATGACCTGGCAGGGGCAAGGACGGCGCCACAGACTTCGAATCCGGGGAGAGGGGCCGCTCGGCCAGTCAGACGGCACAGTGAAACGCCTGTCGCGGCGGTCAGGGGTTCCGAAAAAACAGAAAGGGCGACCGAGGGATCGGCCGCCCTAACCATTTAAAAATCAGGTACAACACCCGCCCGGACAGTCCGGACCTGCTAAATGCAGCCCCTTGCTGTGATCGAACGGGGTACTGCCACTTTCAGCTGGTGATCAGCTGAACTGCTTACGCAGCGGTGCCACCCAGCAAGCTGAACAGCAGCGTGCACGGCTGAGCGCTGAAGCACTTGCCCAGATTCGGGAGCTTCAAATTGCAGCAGCTCGGGAAGCAACCGTACGAAACGCCAACCATCAGAGCAGCGAACAGAGCCTTCTTCATCCCACGCATTAGCTTACCTCCTATACAGGTACCTTGCGGCCTCGCCAGACCGGTTCCGTATACCAGACCGTCCAGCACAGCCAAACAAACTACGCATTTACCCAAAACACTCTCAGCCGCAGTCCGAGGCCACCGCGCCGGCGCCGCCGAACCACAACCGATTCACGACATGTACTACAGTAGGTGGTATATGCCAGCATACCGCCTACTTCTTTACCGCCAAGCAACCGTTTCGTCAAATGTCGGTTGCTAAAAGCCTACGACTACATGTGGATCGGTTGCCGACCACCTGCAACCTTAATTTGTTTGGGAAGGCGCCAGCACTTCCCGAATTCGCTCCCGGCAAACCGGGCTGATCACACCGCGTTCGGTCACGATGCCGCGGATCAGCTCGGCCGGGGTCACGTCAAATGCCGGATTATAGCACGGCACGCCGTCGGGTACGACCCGCGAGGCGAACGGCCGACCGATCTCATCGCCGGATCGCATCTCGATCGGGATCGCCGATCCGTCCGCCAGCGACAAATCGAACGTGCTGCTCGGAGCCGCCACGTAGAACGGCACATTGTGCCGCCAGGCCAGCACCGCCAGCGAATACGTGCCAATTTTGTTGGCGGTATCGCCGTTGGCGACGATCCGATCGGCCCCGACGATCACCAGGTCGATCTTCTTCGTCTGCATCAGCCAGCCGGCCGCATTGTCACACAGCACCGTGACCGGCACGCCTGCCTGCTGCAATTCCCACGCAGTCAATCGCGCGCCTTGCAGCAGCGGCCTGGTTTCATCGGCATAAACCTGGATCTTCTTGCCCTGCTCAACCGCCGTATAGACCACCGCCAAGGCCGTGCCATACTCGGCCGTGGCCAG
Source organism: Planctomycetota bacterium (assembly GCA_025357795.1). Lineage (GTDB taxonomy): Bacteria > Planctomycetota > Phycisphaerae > UBA1845 > JANYLN01 > JANYLN01. The sequence goes on along the minus strand of JANYLN010000138.1, from coordinate 15,488 downwards.
CGAGCCGGCATTGCAGTGGGTAAGAATGGTGGCCGACTGCGGGACCAACACCGCGCCAAACCCGCCAATCGACCTGCACATGTTGGCATCTTCGCGCTGAATGGTCAAGGCCTCGTCGAACAGAGTCTGCTTTATTACCGACACGGGTCGGCCTTTGAGACTCTTCGCCCGGGCCACCATTCGATCCAGCGCCCAGAACAAATTCACTGCCGTCGGCCGCGAAGAAGCCAAATAATCCCTCGCCTTGGACAGGGCGTCGAAAAAGCCGTTTTCGTTTTCGGGGGCGTTGCGGACGGCCAGGACTAAGCCCATCGCCGCCGCCACCCCGATCGCCGGGGCCCCGCGGACCCGCAGGACCTGGATCGCCTCGAACATCGTCTCGGCGTCCCGGCACTCGAGCCAGACCAGCTTGCCGGGCAAAAGCGTCTGGTCGATCAACTCGACGCAGCCATCCAGCAGGCCAGACTTCCAACGAATCGGCCGTACGGGCATATCCGAACTACTTTCCTGCAATCTGCCCCTGCAGCGATTGATCCCGCCGGACCACCTCCGCCGCAAGCGACGACTTATATTCCTGCAATTTGTGGGCCACATCCGGCTCGCCGGTGCCGATAATCTGGGCCGCCAGCACCGCTGCATTCTTGGCACCACCCACCGCCACGCAGGCCACCGGGACTCCTGGTGGCATCTGGGCGATGCTGAGCAGGGCGTCGAAGCCGCCAAACGTCCCCGACGCGATCGGCACCCCAATCACGGGCAAAATCGTATGGGCGGCGATCGCCCCTGGCAGCGCCGCGGCCATCCCGGCCGCCGCAATGATCAGCTTGTACCCGTTCTCGTGGGCCGTGCGGGAGAATTCCATCACGGCCTCGGGGGTGCGGTGAGCACTCATCACCCGCACGTCGCACGCCAAGCCAAATAGGCCCAGCAAATCCCTGCATGGCTGCATCGTGGGCCAGTCCGAATCGCTGCCCAGAACGATCGCTATCTTAATACTGCTCAGCTGCTGCACGCACTTGCTCCGTCCGGGTCCGACACGAACGACGAATTCTACTGCTGGTTGCTCTCTCGGCAAGCTCGAGCGGCTTTGGCACTGTGTCCAGCAGACCCTTGCGCCGACTGCCGATCGACAAGATCCGGTTAGCCGCAAAAAAGGCCGATGCCAGCGGGGCCGGAGCAGCAACAGCACCCGTTACAACTGTCATCGGCCTGCAGGATAGGAGGCACAGGGTGACGCCGCTGCTTCAGGCACATTATAGTCTCACCGAATGCGTAGGCAAGTTGGCGAGCCCCAAGGACATGAGATCAGGCATTGGTCCCATAACAACATCCGGACAGTACAGCGCACCAGAGCAGCGATGTATTCGGCCAGCAGGGAGCGATCCCGCAGCGCTTGGCGTGAGTTCGCGCCTGACTGAGTGCCGACAGATGTCAGCGAATGGCCGCTTGTGCGGCGGGTTGCGAGCTGCTCGGCTGGCTGCTGGAGGCAGACTCGATCCGAGCTGGCGCACCGGGCTTGTCCGGCTGCTGCTGGCGGTACTGGTCCAACCAAGCGTAGTCCACATCAGGGATGTGCGGCGTCCAGGCCACGTGCTGGTTGATCGTCGAGAGGATCTCGTGCGGCCGGGTGTAGGCCGGCGGTTGGAACGCAGAGGACATCAGGAACGAGACCGTGCTCTCATAGCTCAGCCCGCCGTGCGTGCCGTGCAGAGTGACCCACTTGGTCCAGGACTTGTCGCCATAAAAGTAGCCGTCGGCCATGCTGATGACCAGGTCCGATGAGTTGATCACGTTGGAATGCAGCGCGCGGTACACTCGCGGCACCGCCACAGGCATAGGCATCTCGCACGTCGCCCGGAACCAAGCGTCCTCGCCGGCGAACCCCTCCTCGTCCAGCAGGCCCTGCTGCTGCATCCGGCTTACGACCGGCAGCACGCCCAGCGGGTCTCCGTCGATGGCCTGGTAGGCGAAACGGCTCTCGCCCTCGCCGCCACGACGAACGATCCGGGCGGTGCCCTGACGGTTGGCCACGCGGACATCACCGTCGGCTCGCCAGGCGATCAGGTCGATACCCTTCAGCGGCATCAGCGCCGATACGGCCCGCTGGCGTTCTGCCTCGCTGTAGCAGAACACGCTTGCGAAGTTGATCAGACCGAACTGCGGGGCGACAACGTCGCCAGGCCTTTTCAGCCGGTCGGTCAGTCGCAACCCGGAGGCCCGCAGCGTCTCCTGGACCGGCACAAACTGGCAGCCCGAGAAGTTGTTGCCGTGGTCGGCGAACATGGTGACCTGCAATTGGCCGCCAGCGTCGTAGACGATCTGCTCGATCCAGCGGTCCAACAGCACAAAGTGCTCGCGGGCCTTCTCCCGGCTGTACATGTGGCAGATACCATCGGTGGAAAGGATATAGAGCACGACCTGGTCCTTGCTGCCCAGCCGATCGTAGGCCTTGCGGGCCGCCTCCAGCTCGCGTCTGAACACGCCGCCCGGCCATAGGTACATCACCGCATCCTCAATCGTACTGATGCGGTAGTCCAATCCCGCCGCCCAAGCCTCGTTCTTTTGCGACAGGTAAAAGTTCACGCCGTCGATCTTGCGGCCGGTGGCGCGATCGTAGAACTCCGCCTCGTACCCATACGGCACGCCGCAGTGGAAGATCTGATCGTACGCTGGGTCCGTCAGCGACGGGAAGATGCTGACCATCTTGCCGGGCCGGCTGAACATGCGGAAGTAGCCTTCCTGCCACATCTGGTCGATCAGCGACCAGGGCACGCCGTCCAGCAGGATAAAGAGGTGCTTTGTCTTATTGGGATCGAGAGTGGCGCGATCGACAACCTGCTCGAACGTACCGTCGCCGTCGCGGTCGAATTCGTGGTAGCGGACCTGGCCAGCCGCATCCAGCACTTCACGATAGTCCGGCTTGCCATCGCCACGGAAGTCGAACAGGCGAACCTGCCGCTGATCCTGTTCGGTTCGGGTCTGGGCCAGGGGCGCCAACCGTGGCTTGCCCGCACATCCGAAGAAGGAAAACCCTGCCCCCAGGATCACGATTGACAGAACGACACGACCCAGTCGCTGCATGTGAACACTCCAAGGCTCCAGCCGCCCAACTTCTTTTACAGAATCCTATGCGGCAGAGCCATCACCCAGCCAACCCGCTCGGCAAACCAAACCACAGCCTGCGTCACGCAACTGGCACTTGCAAGGCGCACCCTTTTACGGTCTGCGTGTCGAATCGGCAATGGCCGTACAGGCCTGTAGCGGCCGCATCCCCTTCGTACGATGGACCGCCTCAGACGCAGGACATTGGCGGCCAAGCGGTACTATCGGGTGAATGCGGATAGACCAATCAGGGAAATGGAGGAGCCGTGGCAAATGGTTAGCCGTACGCGATAAGGATTTTGGGAACTAACCCATCGGATGAAACCGCTGATGGATGCGTTTGAGCCGCGCACGGTCGATGTGCGTGTAGATCTGCGTAGTGACGACGCTGGCGTGGCCAAGCAGTTCCTGCACGATCCGCAGATCCGCCCCGCCGGCCAGGAGGTGTGATGCGAAGCAGTGCCGCAGCGAGTGGGGCGTCATCCTGGTGGTGATGCCCGCCCGCTGGGCGTAACGCTGCACCAACCGGTAGACGTTGTGCCGGTCGAGCGGCTTACCGGTCCGGCTGACGAAGATCCGCTCCTGCGGCAGCCCAGCAACCAGTTTCGGCCGCAAGCGTGACAGGTACTCCTGCAGCGCCTCGATCGCCGGGCCGCCCACCGGAACGATCCGCTCCTTGCGACCTTTTCCGATACAGCGAACAAAGGCCACCTGCAGGTTGACGTCGCCGAGTTTCAGGCCGCACAGCTCGCTGACCCGCAGCCCGCAGGCGTAGAAGAGTTCCAGGATCGCCCGGTCGCGCAGTTCCAGGGCGTCGTTCTCGGCTGGGGCGTCCAGCAAGGCATTTATCTGGCTGGTATCGACGATCCGGGGCAGGCGATGCCAGAGTTTGGGCGATTCCAGCAGGTTGACCACCTCGTCGAGGACCCGGCCGGTGGCGTAGAGATACCTCCAGCACATCCGCACGGCAGCGAGTTTGCGGGCAATACTGGAAATGGCGTAGGAGCGGTCGGTCAGGGCCTTGAGCCACGCCTGGATGTGGCCGAGCGTCACCTGCTGGATGTCCTCAACCGAGTCGGCCTTGAGGAAGTGCAGCAGGTCCCGCAGGTCTCCCTCGTATGCCTTGAGGCTATTGGTCGCAAGCCCGCACTCGATCCGCAGGTAGTCTATAAACTCCCGCAGCGCGGCATCCAGGGACAAGACGGTAGTCGTCGGATTCATGGTTGGCACTTCTTTGAAGGGTACATCGGTCAGACTGCCTGGACCTCTTGCCGCTCGCTGTCGCGGCACTCACAGGCATGTTCGCCCGCGAGCAGTTCGTGCACGGGACAGTCTTGCGGGCTGCCGAAACAGAAGCGGTATGCCTCCGAAAGGCTATGCATGGTCAGCCGACCCGAGCATCGGACATCCGCCAAGTCCAGGTATGGGCAGGTTTGTGATTTATTGTGCACGGAACACCCACCGATCGTGTACAGGTGCGAAACGGCTTTGTTACCCACCAATCTGTTGTATCGGACGCACGATCCGCGGACTTTAGGCCTCGCCAGTGGCACCGCGAGCCAATAGCGTCCGATAAGCAGGCGTGCAACCGCGTCATTGCCGAGGCAAACAGGCCGGGCTTGCCAGAAGTTCCTGGTGTTCTAGAATTTATGGGAAGCAAATCGCGATTCTTGCAGGTGAATGGGGATATCGGATTACGGAGATGAACCATGATCAGGATTCTGGCGATGACGTTGGCGGCGTTAGCGCTGAGTATCGGATGCACCGGGTGTGGGCGGCTGATCAGGGAAGGGGCGGGGGCTGCCCGCGGGGCTTCCGGCAAGGTTGTTTCCGCCGACTCGGTCGCAGATCTTACGTCCTATAACAACATACGAATCGAACCTATCGGCATCGCACAGGACCTGCAAGTGCCGTCGGAGATGCCCAGCATGATTCGGATGGACATGCTCGCTGCCGCCGAATCCCGGGGGCTTCTGGGCGACGGCGGGCCTGCTCTGAAACTGTCCGGCGAGATCGTCCACTACGAAACAGCCGGCACGGTCGACACTGCCATCGGCCCGCTCGAAGAAGTGATTGTTCGCACGAGGCTGGTTGATGCACAGACGGGGAAGGTCCTCGCGCAGGCCAATCTGATCGGCCGCGCGAAGGCGACCATGTCGAGCGGCCCGCGAAACCTGTCGGGGGGCGTTGCCAAGGCCCTGAGCAGTCTGCTCAAGGCAGGCGGGTTGCGGAATAAGGGTGGCGAAAACAACGGGGAGTAAGCGTTGCGCCATCGCGGGTCGTCTACCGCTTGGACGGCGGCGTGATTTTGCCCTGGAAGTACTTAGCGGCCCCCAAAGCCAGGGCGTTGGCCAGATCGGTATCGCTGGTCCGCAGGGCTTCGCTGCGGGCGACCACGAGGAACTCGGCCAGCTTCCGGCCGTCGACGGCCGAGACGGTCACGTGCAGGATCGCCATCTTGTCCTTGCCCATCAGCGTCTGGACCGACCCGCCCGTCTGATAATACGTGATCTGGCCAATCACCCGGATCGGTGAGCCGGTAGCTGACAGGCCCTTCAGGTTGGCCAACTGGATACGCGTACCGTTCTGGGCCAGCACCACGAATTCCGGCGGCACCAGACTGCCGATGTCTGATAATACCCGGCCAACCTGAATGCTGTTGTGCCTCGCCATCTCGCCCGGGCCCAGGTCGTGGATCACCAGGATCTCATGCTGCGCACCGCGGAACTCGGTGAAGCCTCTCATAGCTGTGTCCACCGGATTGCCGCACCCGGCGACAGCCACGAGCATTACAGAACAAAACAGCAGCAGAGATTTGGTATGCGTCACGGTCTGTTTCTCCTGTCCTGGATCGCCACCTGGGCACTACCTGGCAGGATCCGGACTGCTCGCTCCTGTTTCGGATTCGTCATGGGATAGTAGCAATTTGCCGGCCGCGAGCCAAGTTTGGACGTCCGATCGCAAGGTCATCCATAGCAGATCCTTGCGCTCCTGGCGGAAGATGTGGGTAGCCATCAAGCCGCATTGCCATTCGCGGGCACGGGTCTCGATGGACGCCGTTGGCCCGGCTTCCAGGCGGCTACGCCAGGCGGGCAGGTGCTCTTGCAGGGCGGAGAGTTTGACCGGCTCGCCGGCCTCGAGCAGCCCTGCCCAGAAGAAAAACGGCCTGACCTGGGTGCGGAACTTCGAGACCGCCAGCCCGATAAAGTGCTCGATCTCGCTGAGATGTACGTAGCGAGCGTCGCTTAGCGTGGCGGTGCGTTTGAGCCAGTCTTTGATCCGGGCGGCCTGTTCGAACTGGAGGTGGGCAGCGGCGGCCTTCATCTGGTCTTCCCTGGCCGCGAGGGCACGGGGGCGGCCACTGCCGGCGAAGTCCATGGCTTCGCGGACGGTGGCGTTGTATTGCTCGATGGGGATCAGCCCGGCGCAGGGGGCGGGGCTGCGGCCCATCTCGTGGTATGCACAGGGCGTGCCGTGGGGGGCCTTGGCGAGGATCTGCCAGTAGCGGCACAGGTCGAATAAGTCTGTCAGAATGTCCGATAAATTCTGGGCATCCGAACGGGTGATCAAAGGGCCCAGGGCGATGGCGTCCGGTTCGGCGGGCCAGTTGGTGGTCGGCTGGAGCTTCATGATCCCGCCTACGGGGGAGGCCTTGAGCATCCACATCGGGGCGAAGCTGACACGGTCCCAGAATTCCCCCGGCCAGGCGGCGTGAACGAGTTTTCCATAGAGCCAGTCGCTCTCGAAGCGGCCGTAGGTGACGGCATACCGGCAGGCGACGGCGGTCTGACTTAGATCCGTCTTCTTGGATCGCTGGGCAGGATCGGGGGCGGTCAGCCGGCCAGCGACGACCGCGCGGATGTTCTGGCTGGTCGCGGCGAGGAGGGGGACCTCCCCTTGGGCCAGGAGCATCCAGACGCCGGGCTTGGCGGGCAATTTGGGCAGGGCCTCGGCCGGCTGGCCTGGCTGCCAAGTCAGAATTTCGGGAAGCAATTCGCGGATCGCTGTCAGCATAGTCTAAATCCTCTCGGCAGCGACCGTTGCGAAAGGTTTACATCGGCACGCCGGTGATCTGACCCCCGAAGACGAGCCGGTCGTTTACCAGACCCTGGACGTCGCAAATGATGCGGCGGGGCCGAACCTCGACACCTTTGGCCAGGATGTACATTTTAGCCGGCGGGACGACGGATTCGCGGAACTTCACTTTGTCGATCCCGCCAAAGCCGATGAACCGCTGGCCGGCGAGGACACGCCGGCCCAAGAAGCTGGCGAGTTGGGCGGCGGCCTCGATCATCAGGACGCCGGGGAACAGCGGCCGACCGGGAATATGGCCCCGGGCCCACCACTCATCGGATTGGATGTCGCGAAAGCCAAGTATGAGTTGCTTCTCGAAGTCGTGCCAGATGATGCCGTCGAGCTGCTCGAACTCGTAGCGCTGCGGGTTGTCCTGGCGGATCTGGTCCTTGGTGATGACGAGCTGGTCGAGGTTGATACCCGTCAGATCGAACAGCAGCGGCGGGGGCATGCAGTTGGACTCCCTACAACAGCCTTCGACGCAACTATTGGCTGCGCCGAAGGCTGTTGATAAATATCTTAGTTACTCGAACGAACATCCGCAGGCGGAACTACTCCTGGACGGAGCGGACTTCCAGGATCTTCTTGCGGACTTCCTGGGCCTGGTTCTTGATGTCCTGCATGTACTTGCGGACGCGGGTGCCAGCCGCCTTGTTGCCGCCCTCGGCCTTTTTGATGTCTTCTTCGACTTCCAAGACCAGCTGCTTGAGACGCTCGTAATCCTGCATGTCTTCTCCTCCTGGCAGGTCCTGGCCCCGCAACCAGTTAGAGCGGGGCGCACCTGCGAATGGAACAAGGCCCATCGCCCACTTCTGCAAGGACGGCTGGACCGGTTGTAATAGGTGCTAACTATACGACCCTACCCGCGCGACAAGCCATAAGGCCGCCTGACCACGGTACCGTTCTATATCGTAAAAACAGGCCGCAAAATATCAGGGCAAAGGACTTTATCGGCACCGACCGGCGATCGGCGGAGGGGGCGGGGCTGGCGAGCGAGCAGCTTATTGGGACGCAACGCTTTTATAAGCAATGCCTTACGTGCTAGATGGGGGGCTAACGGAGCGGTTCGAGGCCGGATTGTGCGCGGATGGTGTTGGCGGCGACGAGGCGCTTGGGCTCATCCTTCAGCAGGGCCACGAGTTGCGAAGTCGAGAGGCCAAAAAGATTGGCGGCGTCGGAGATACGGCCTGAGAGGGCGGCGATGGCATCGAGGGCCCAGGCCAGAAGGACGAGATACTGGGGATCACGCCGTCCTATAACCAGCCGGGCGCCGCGAACGGCGCCACTGAACGGGTTTCGGGCGAGCGAAGGTCGTAGCGATTCGGGCTGAAAAGCGCCTTTTGCGGCGCCACTTGACGGTTCGGAAGCGCTCGCGTGAGTGATCTGGAGCAAACAGCGGACATGCACGGCAATCGCTTCCCGGAGCCGCTCGATCGCTTTGGCACGATTCTCGTGCTGGCTGCGGCGCTCGGTGGCGGTGACGGTGATGCCGGTGGGCTGGTGGACGAGGCGAATCGCGGATTCGGTCTTGTTGCGGTGTTGGCCGCCTGGCCCGCTGGCGCGGTAGCGGTGCTCCTGGCACTGGGCGAGCAACTGCTCGTCGGTGGCGAGCAGCCAGGCATCGCGGGTTGTGGAGGTCGGGTCGGCCATTGAATGGTCCTTGGGGACAACGACAACAAAGACAACTACAACAACATCGACAACAACGCCACAGATGAACACGGATTCACACGGATAGCAACAACAACGGCCACAGCCGAGGGCGGCGGTGCTACAGACAACAACAACCAAGGCAACGGCAACAACACGCGGCTCGCAAGCGAGCCGGCTAAATGGGGGGCGCGGCAATCTACATGGGGAGGCAGAGTAGTTCGATTGCATCGTGCCTTCGAGTGGCTAGCATGGATAGTATATCGGGTCATGGATCTGGATGGCTGGCAACATGTGCCGGCAGGGAGAACACTCATGCAACTGGATGCCATCAGCCAAATCGTCGCCAAGGTCTTGAACGGTTCGCGCGCGTGCAAGTTCGCCATCGATCTGAACGAATACGACAAGTATTACACGAGTACCTCGTTTGCCAAGGGGTCGGCGTGGCTGGTCGAGCAGTTCCGGCAAGCGGGCTGCACGGATGCCGCAGTGGTGGACCTGCCGGCGGACGGCGAGAGCCGGATGCAGGATTGGACGATGCCGCTGGCGTGGCAGTGCGAGTCGGCGGAGCTGCGACTGGTCGAGCCGGGAGAGGAGCTGCTCTGCTCGCGGGAGAAGGAGCCGCGGTGCGTAGCGCAGTGGTCCGGGGGGACGCCGGGGATGGTGCGGGCGGGGCTGCACCTGCTGCAGGACGATACCCCCTATCCGGCTGGGGCGTTCGTACTGACGGACAAGCATCCGACGGAGATCATCAAGCGGGCGCGGCAGGCGATGCCGGCGGCGTTCATCACGGACTATGTCCACAAGGGGTACCCGGACCATCGCACGATGTGGATCAACGCGATGAGCGAGGAGCCGGGGTTGTGGGGGGTGCTGGCGCGGCAGATCACGGCGCCAGTGTTCGTGATCCCGCCTGCCCTGGGCAAGCGGCTGCGGGAGATGGTCGCCAAGGGGCCGGTGATGCTGGCGGGACAGATCAACGCGCGGGTGGCGCCGGGGACGATGACGTGCGCGACGGCGGTCACCGAAGGGCAGCGGCGCGACCAGGAGGTGGTGATCTTCGCGCACGGCTACGAGGCGGGGGTGAACGACAACGACTCGGGCGTGGCGGCGATCGTGGAGGCGGCGACGACGCTGGGGGATCTCATTAAGAGAGGCGTGCTGCCCAAGCCGAAGCGGTCCATCCGCTGGCTGATCGTCAACGAGTGCTACGGGATGGTGGGCTTCTACAGCGTGAAGGCGGAGCTGGCCAAGCGCGGGATCGTGGGGCTGTACCTGGACACGGTCGGTGACCGGGCTCGGGCGGATTACCCGCTCATCGTGCATCGGACAGGGGCGGTGACGCCATCGTATGCCAACGCGCTGGTGAAGCTGGTACTGGACCGGCTGCCTGCGCAGTACAAAGAACTATACCACTGGGCGTACGAGAACGAGGTCCCCACGGCGGACAACATGATCTGCGACCCGATGGTGGGGATCGCGGCGCCGTGGATGGGTCGCGGACACGAGTTCAACGCGTGGCACAGCAGCGATGACACGGCGGCAACGATCGACGCGGAGACGATGTACGGGTCGGCGTTCCTGGCGGCGGTGTACGCTTACTTCGCAGCGGCGGCGGAGGATGAGGATGCGGCGTGGCTGGCTGAGCAGATGGTTCCGCTGATGGAGGAGGAGCTGGCCTCACGCGTCAAGCCGGAAGAGACGGAGCGGCAGCATTTCTGGCGGTGGGCGCTGCGCAAGGCGATCGAGTCGACGGCGAAGCTGGCGGACAAGGGCACGGCGCAGCTGAAGATCGGGGGGATCGCCCAGCGGTTCGAGGCGCCCGATGAGTTGCATGCCAAACCGGCGGAGTTCGAGGATGCCGCGACGGGGCGGCTGGTGCCGGTGCGGAACGTTTGGGGGACGATCACGTTTGAAAGCCTGCCTGCGGAGAAACGGACGCAGGGCAGCCCGCGGTGGAACGGGCAGGTGAGCGACGCGTGGTACTGGGCGGACGGGCAGCGGACGATCGGCGAGATCGCACAGATCGTGAGCCTGGAGCTGGGGACGCCGGTGAGGAAGAGTTTGCCGGCGTTTTTCGCGCTGGCGGCGGAGGCGGGGCTCTGCAAGCTCAGGCATGCGTGAGGATGGAACGGCAACTGCAATGACCTGGGAGCAGGTAGCGACGACAACGACTGCATGGTGGGGGCGGGCTTTGCTGGGGCAGCGAGGGTCGCGAAGGAACGGCGACGCCACCCGCGATGCCTCGGGCCATGATCCTGTCGGCCCTTCACAGGGCTCGTAGGGACAACAACGGCTACGGCCACGGCCCCGCTGAAGCGGGAACGCGGACAGTCCTTCGTCAAACAAAAACACGGCACGGGCTCCAAGCCCGGACTACGAACTCATACACACTCCGTCTGGTATTGTCCGATGCGCCATGCGGCAATTGCCCGGTTCTCGGCGTTCTATGAACATTTGCCGGATCGGACCGGACACCATCAACCGGAGTGTGAATCAGACACGGCACCGGCTGATGCCGGGACTTCGGACGCCCAAGGTACTGGGACTATTGCTGTTCCGATATCCGCACATCTCGCTGGCTCGGCCAGCACCGCCGGCTCCTGGCGCTCGTATAATCGGGGACCTCGTAGTGAAACCCTGCGAACTGGGAGAAGTAGTGTGGAACCCAGCATCTTCGACATCATCGGGCCGGTCATGGTTGGACCCAGTTCCTCGCACACGGCGGCGTGCGTGCGGATCGGGCGGTGCGTGCGATCGATCCTGGGGGCGGTGCCGACGAAGGCAACGGTGCACTTCGGCGGGTCGTTCGCTACGACGTACCGCGGGCACGGCTCAGACCGGGCGATGGCGGCGGGGCTGCTCGGAATGGGGCCGGATGACCCGGCGATCAACGAGTCGCTGGAGGCAGCGCGGCAGCGGGGGCTGGAGCTGCAGATCGTGGCGGATGCGACCCTGCCAGGGCAGTTGCCGGTGCGGGTAATCGTCGAGCACGGGGACAAGCGGCTGGACGTGCTGGCGGAGAGCCTGGGCGGGGGGATGATCGCGATCCGGCGGATCAACGATGTGCAGGTGGATCTGCAGGGGGAAGGCTTCACGGTGCTGGTCGAGCATGTCGATCATCCGGGGGTGATTGCGCATGCGTGCGGCGTGATCGGGGAGACGGGGATCAACATCGGCTCGACGACGTGCCGGCGGAGCGAGAAGGGCGGCAAGGCGCTGCTGGTGCTGGAACTGGATCAGCCTGTCGGGGAGGCGGTGTTGGGGAAACTGGCATCGCTGGAGGATGTGACGGGCGTGGCACTGCTGGCGCCGATGGCGGAAGCGTCGGATACGGGGGTGTAGTGCCGTGACGGATTATCGTTTTGAATCGGCGGTGCAGCTGCTGACGCTGTGCCACGAGTGCGGGTTGCCGATCAGCGAGGTTGTTGCGCTGCGCGAAGAGCAGTTGTTCGGCCGGCACGTGCAGGACACCCGACGGGAGACGTGCCGGCGGTACAAGGTGATGAAATCGATGGTGGAAGAGGGGTTGCGCGATGACATTCACTCGCGCAGCGGGCTGACGCAGGCGCCGGCCCGGAAGTACTACGAGTCGGCTTCGTCGGGCACGGTCCTGCGCGACCCGGTACTGCGGAATGTGCTGGCATATGCGATTGCGGCGAACAGCTGCAATGCGTGCGGCGGGCGGATCGTGGCGAGCCCGACGGCAGGTTCCTCGGGGATCCTGGCGGGGGTGCTGGCGGCGTTCGAGGAGCGGATCGGCAAGAAGGTGGTTGACGCGATTCTGACGGCCTCGGCGGTGGGGATCATTGCGCACAAGCGGGCTTTTCTGTCGGGGGCACGGGGCGGGTGCCAGGCGGAGATCGGCGTGTCGGCGGCAATGACGGCGGCGGGGCTGGCGGAGGCGCTGGGCGGCGAGCCTTGCCAATGCCTGAATGCGGCGGCGCTGGCTCTCAAAAATGCGCTGGGGCTGACGTGCGATCCGGTGGGCGGGCTGGTGGAGGTGCCGTGCGTGAAGCGGAACGGCTTCTTCGCGGTGCACGCCTGCGTGGCGGCAGAGCTGAGCCTGGCGGGGATCGGGAGTTTCATCCCGTTCGACGAGGTGCTGGACGTGATGCGGCAGACGGGGGAGATGATGTCGCAGGCCTTGCGGGAGACGGGTTTGGCGGGGCTGGCGAAGACGGCGACGGCGAAGGAGTATTTCAAGCAGGCGGAGAAGGATGGGTAGAGCTCTGTGCGGGGCTTGCCCGCAACCGAACAACGACGACGGCCACAGATGAACACGGATTCACACAGATAACAACAGCAACAACAACGACCAAGAGCCGCTGGCGACACGCTGGTTGAATACGCACACAAGAGGAAACGACTCGACGCTATCGGCTGGGGAATGCTTCGTCGGCTGAGAAGAATTCGCGGAATAGCAGTGTAGCTAACGCACCCAGTAAACGGCGGGGGAGCCCGCTTACCTGGCGGGGGCCTGGCGGCGGGCGGCGAGGCCGCGCCGGACGTTGTCGGAGCGTTTATACTCGGTGTCGATGCGCTGCTGGAGGGTGGTCATCGCGGCGTGGACGTCGTCGCCGTAGCGGTTGTCGAGCCACTCCTGGAAGGTGATCGCCAGGGCGGGCCAGACCTTGGGCCACATCGTCACGTCGGGGAAGGTGTAGCCCTTGAGGAGGCTGGGGCGGAGGCGCTGCATCCAATCGGGCAGATCGGCGGAGGCGTAGAGATTTTCGATCTCGGCGAGCCAGGCAGGGCGCTGGTCGGCGGGGAGGTTGGCGCAGGACTGGCGGAGTTGCTGGAGCCAAGCGGGGTCTTTATCGAAGCCGCTGGCATCGTAGACGGTCTTTATGGGCGGGAGTTTGCCGGTGGTCACGACGGCGGGCTGGACCCAGTGGCTCAGCAGGTCGTAGCAGACCTGGGCGGCGGCCTGCTTGTTGGGGGAGCATTTCGGGATGATCGCGCCGTAGCAGGAGACGAGGCTGCCTGCGCGGTCGGCGCCGGGGGCGGGGTAGATGGCAACCTTGACGGTGGGGTCAACCTTGCGGAGTTCGTTTTCGACGAGGGGTCCCCTGCTCTGCCAGTGCGGGTAGACGACGCCGAGGCCGGCCTGGAAGTCGCGGTCGGCCTGCTGGAAGACGGTGCAGGAATTGCTGACCATGCCGCGGCGGGCCCAGTTGCGAAGGGTGACGAAGACCCGGGCGGCGGCGGGACTGGTCACATCGAGCCGGCCCCGCTCGTCAGTGATGCGGCCGTCGGTGTAGTCGGCGAGCATGGGCACGTAGAAGTTCTGGCCGAAGAAGACGTACTGGCTGAAGTCCGCGCAGACGGGCCAGACCTTGCGGCTGGTTGCGTCCTGGAGGTCGGCGAAGCGGGCGGCGAGGTCGGCGAGTTCGCCGTAGGTGGCGGGCAGTTTCGTGATGCCTTGCTTGGCGAGAAGGTCCTCACGGACGTTCAGGCACATCATCTCGATGGTGAAGGGGATCATGTAGCGGTGCGGGCGGCCCCGCGGGTCGGGAATGCTGGAGCCGTCGAGGCTGGCGGGGAGGTACTCGGCCATTTGCCGGGGCGAGAGCAGGTTCTGCACATCCTCGAGCACGCCCATCTGGATGTAGGTGTAGATCTCCTCATTGGCGAAGGCGATGACGGCGTCGAGGGGGGTGCGGCCTTCCATCCAGAGGAGCATCAGCTTGTTCTGGTCCTCGGGGGGCATGACCTTGAGTTGGATGTCGAGTTCGGGGTGCAGTCGCTGATAGGCGGCGAGGAAGGACTCGAAGGGCATCTCGGCCTTTTGCCAGCCAGCGCAGCCTATGCGGATGACGGGACGAACGAGGGGTTTGTCGAGGCGGGCGAGGTAGACCTGCTCGGCGACCACGAGGGTCACGACCAGGGCGAGGGCGATGTAAGCGAGTTTCTGGAGCACGGCTCGGGTCCTCTGCTGTGAACCGTAAGACGGCTGGTTTCAGCCGTGCCTACGGGACTCGAACAACACGAACAAGAGTGGGGGCCTGGGCGGGCAGTGCCCCACCCTGCGTCACTCATCCTTTCACCGCGCCGGCGGTCAGGCCGCGGACGAAGTACTTCTGCAGGAAGATGAAGGCGATCGTCACGGGCACGAAGCTGAGCATAACGGTGGCGAACAGGGCGCCGGTATCCTTGAGCTGCCACTGCAACTGCAGCAAGGGGATCGCGACCTGGAGCGTGCGGGCGCGGTCGGAGACGGTCATCGTCAGGGCGAAGATGTACTCGTTCCAGATCGCCAGGAAGACCAGCACCGCCGCGGCGGCCAGGCCGTTGGCGGCGACGGGGATCATCACCTGCCAGAAGATCTGCCAGGTGGTCGCGCCGTCGATGCGGGCGGCGTCGATCAGGTCGTTGGGCACGGAGAGAAAGACGTTGCGCATGATAAAGAGCGTCAGCACGAGGTTGGCGGCGGCATAGCCTGCCAGCAGGGCTGTGAGGGTGTCGTAGAGATTGACCTTCAGCAGCATGTGGAAGACGCCCATGAGGGTGACTTCGCCGGGGATCATGATCGTCAGGATGAAGAGCAGGAAGAGGGCCTTCTTGGCGGGGAACTCGAATTTAGCGAAGGCGAAGCCGGCCATGGAGCCGACCAGCAGCGTCACGAAGGTCCCGAAGACGGCGAGCAGGAAGCTGTTGAG
>JANYLN010000116.1 GCA_025357795.1 Planctomycetota bacterium | reverse complement strand
CTCAAGCTTGCCGTGGAGGTCCCACAGCGCTGTGTCCAACCCCGCCAGGGCCCGGCAGACGTACGAGCCGGGGAACTTGTACTCCGCCTCGATGATCTGGTCGCTCAGCCGTTCGGTGTTGAACGCATCGGCCCCCAGCGCATGCGGGGCGACCTGCCGGTGCAGGACCAGCGCGGAAATGTCCGCGTGGAACGGCGCGATCTGGCCGTAGCCCTCCGCCCCGTCATCCGTCCGCACCCGCACGATGCTGATCGAGCCGCGGGTGAACGTTTCAATGCTCTGGATCTTCATCAGACTGCCTCCCTGGACCTTGCGACCATATCAGCCGCCGGTGCCATTGTACCTGCCCCCCACCGACTCCGACAGGGGCCGCCCCGGCTCGCCCATGCTCCAGCATGAGACCCCAGGATCAGTACAAAGCCTGTGGCGGAGTCGTACTCGATCAACAGGACCGCGTGCTGTTGCTGGAGCGAGACGTCGATCGCGACGGCCGGACGATCCACGAGGTCTGCCGGCCCAAGGTGTGTCATTCCGTCCGGGCGATCGCCACCCGCATGCCAGGCTGGATCTCCCGACTCGGCCGGGCGACCACGGCGTCCTCCGGCGACAAGCCTTCGAGGATCTGCGCCTCGTCGTCGTTCAGCAGGCCCACCCTCACCGGCTGCAACTGTGTCCGCTCGCCCCGCACCGCCATGACCATCCAGTCGCCCTGCGGCCCGCGGAACAAACTCGTCCGCGGGACGATGACCGCATCCCGCGCCGTGCCGTGGAAGATCCGCACCTCGACGCGGTAGTCCACCCCCAACTGCGCAGGCCGCGTGTCCGGAGCGATCGCCACCTTTACCCGCTGCTGCTCGACGCCCAGCGAACTGACCTTCTTGAAACCCGCCGGGTAGACCCGCAGCACCTTGCCCCCGATGGGCCCGTCCGACAGCCCCTCGCCCGTGATCTCGACCGGATCGCCCGGCTGGATCAGCATCGCCCGTTCGGTAAGCACCTCGGCCGAGACCTCCAGCTCGTTCAGGTTGCCCAACGTCAGCAGCGGCGTGCCCGCCATCAGGTACTGATGCCGTGTCTCGTGGCGCCGCAGGACGATCCCGTCGATCGGACTGCGGATCGTCGCCCGCTCGAGGTTGCGCTTCTCGATGGCCCGGGCCGCCGTCGCCTCCAGCAACTGGCGCTCGTACGCCTGCTTGTCGTACTGCTTTTTGCCGATGTAATCGGTGATCAGCTTCGGCGTGATGTACGCCACCGCATCGACCGTCTTGAGGGCAACCAGGTTCAACGCATCGCCTTGGTGATCGGCCGCGGCCTTGCGGTAGTTGAACTCGGCGGCGTTGAGTTCCCGCTCCGCGACCGCGTCCTGCTGCGCGAGCTTGCGCAGCCGCTCCACGTCGTACTGGGCGAACTCCATCACCGCCTGGGAAGCCTTGACCTTCGCCTCCGCCCCCTTGACCGTCTCGTCCATCGCCTTGACGATCGCGTTCGCCTGGATCAGCGAGTCGTTCTCCATCGTGTTGTCAGCCACCTTGGCAATGTTGGCCCGCAGCGCCGCGATACGTTCCTCCGCCTGCTTGACCCGGTCCTCCAGGTCGGCCGTGTCCAGCGTGGCGATCACCCGATCCTTGGCAACCGGGTCGCCCTCGCGCAGGTCGATGCGGTTCAGCCACCCCGATATCGGCATCGCCACCAGGTAGTCGTGCGGCAGCTCCGTGCTCGCCAGCTCCTGCACGTACGTGCGGATCGTCCCGACGCGCGGATGAATGACGCTCAGCGTCGCCGCCGGCCGCGTCGCGCGGTACACCAGCAGCCCCGCCAGCAGCAAAACCCCAACCAGGATGACAAGCCAGCGCCGCCTCACGGTAATGGGCTACTCCTTTACCTTGATCCCTTCCAGCCAGTCCATCCGTCCGATCTGCCGCAGGACGAACCACTGCGCGATCCCCACGAACAGCGCCGCAACCCCCGCCGTCAGGAGTGTGATCTTCAGCGAGAAGATCACCGGCATCCGGAACATCTCGGTATTGTAAGCCACCGCAATCACTCGGACCATCAGGTACCCGAACGGGATCCCCAGCAGCAGCCCCGCCCCGAAAATGATCCCGTTCTCCCGAAAGAAGATGCTCGCCACCTGCAGCGCCCGGTAGCCCAGCACCCGGAACGTCGCGATGTCACGCGTGCGGTCCGCGATCTCGATCAGCGAGGCGTTCAAAATGCTGCCGAAACCGATCACCCCCGCGAACAGGATGATCAACGTCAGCGAGAAGAGCATCGTCCGCAGGATCGTCTGCTCGATGTTGACCTTCGTCTGGGCCCGCACGTTGACCCCGCTGACCTCCGGCAACTGCTTGACCGCCCGGTACAGGGCGTTGACCCGCGTCGGCTCGACCGCCAACAGGATCGAACTGACCGCCGGCGGCTCGTCCACCAGCCGCGTCAGGTATCGCAGGTCCGCGTACGCCCCCAGGCCCATGTACTCTCGTACCACGGACGCCACCGGCACCCGCCGCCCCTGCCGCTCCCCCAGCACCGGTGTCAGCTCCAGCGTATCGCCCGCGCCGGCCTTCAGTTGCTCGGCCAGCTTGTCCGAGAGCACCAGCCCCACCGGCGGGACGTCGATAGGCCGCCCCCGATCGTCCAGCGGCGTGGTCAGCCGGTGTGGGTCGGGCAGCCCCGTGATCGTCACCCGCCGGCTCGCCCGCCCATGCCGCAGGTCCGCCGTCAGCCCGAATACCCCCTCCGCATACTGCACCCCCGGCAGCCGCTGGGCCTCGTACAGTGCATCCACGCTCCGCGAGTCCCGCAGCGCCAAATCCACATCGCTGTGCGCGATCTTCTCGAACTGGTAATCCAGCAGGACCCACATCGAATGCCGCATCGTCAGCGCCGCGAAGATGATCGCCGTCGCCAGCATCCCCGAGATGATCGCCGTCAGGCTCCGCCCGTAGTTGCGAAACAGGCTCCGCAGCGCAATGTGCGTGCGAAAGCCCAGTCGCTTCCAGATTGGCTGCACCCGCTCCAGCACGATCGCCCCGCCGCGCTCCGGCGGCTTGGGGCGCATCGCCTCCGCCGGATGCAGCTGCAGCACCCGCCGGACCCCCTTGGCGGTCCCCGCCACCGCAAACACCAGGCTCAACGCCATACCGATCAACAACAGGTCCGGGTACGCCTCGTACTGAAACGTCGGGAACTGGAAGAACCCCCTGTAGAGCTGCATCAACCCCCACGCGATCGACAGCCCCAGCCCGATGCCCAGCACCCCGCCCGCCAGCCCGATCAGTAGCCCGAACGACAGGTAGTGCTCCACCACCTGCCAGTTCGAATACCCAATCGCCTTGAGTGTGCCGATGATGCTTCGCTGGCTCTGCGCGAAGCGGCTCATCAGCACGTTGAGCACCATCACCGCCACGAACAGAAAGATGCTCGGCATGATCAGTGCCGTGATGCCCAGGCTGTGGATCTCATCGCTGATGAACCGGTTGGAAGGCTGCAGCCGCCGCGAGATCGCCGACAGCACCCCGTACGGCGCCAGTTGCCTGTCGATCTGCTCGAGAAGTACATCGACGTCCTGCTCGTAATCCGGCACGAGCTGCCCGACGACCTGGTTGGCCGCATCCTTGAAGCCCAGGATCTCCCGGGCGTACCCCTCCTTGACGTAGAGGATGCCGAAATGCTCCGGGTCCGGCGCCAGGCTGCCGTAGCCCTGCACGACGTAAATGTACTCCGGGCTGATCGCCGTGCCGACGATGACGAACGATTCCTTCCGCCGGTTGAGGATCATCTCGATCCGGTCGCCGGGCTCCAGGCCGTGCGCCTTGGCGAACGACTCGCCGACGATCACCTCCTCATCTCGCGTGTCGCTGAAGCCGCTGCCTCGCATCAGGTGCATCCCGTTGATCACCCGGTCAAAGCCACGCGTCGGGACCGAGATCAGCCGACCGGTCACCGGCTCGTCGTGCCGCGGCATGTCCAGGATCACATCGAAGACCACCCGCGGCTCGATCGCCGCCACCCCCGGCATCCGCTCGAGCCGCTCCGCCGCCGCCAGAGGCATCTTCTTGACGTCGATCCAGAAGTCCGCGAAACGGTACTGCCGGTAGTAGTTGGCCTGGCTGTTCCGCAGGATCCGCTGGATCGACAGCAGCCCCGTGAACGACCCCACGCCCACCGCGATGATCGCCACCACGGTAAACAGGATCGCCGCGTTGCCGCGCAGATCGCGCCAGAGCTTGTGGTCAAGCACACTCATTCGTCGGCAACCCCGTCCATGGCTCCACCTCCCCATTTAGCCGGCTCGCTTGCGAGCCGCGTGTTGTTGCCGTTGTTGTTGCCCTCCCTCACCACGTCACCTCGCTCGCCAGGATCGGCCGCTCGTTCACCCGCACCTCCGTGATCCGCCCGCTGGCCAGCCGAATATCGCGCGTGCCGACTTTCGCGATCCCCGCGTTGTGCGTGATGAGAATGACCGTCATACCATGCTCGCGGTTGAGGTCCTGCAGGATCGAGAGCACGTGCCGCGCCATCTGCAGATCCAGCGCCCCCGTCGGCTCGTCCGCCAGGATGATCTCCGGCCGCTTCGCCAGCGCTCGTGCGATCGCCACCCGCTGCTGCTCGCCGCCGGACAGTTGCGACGGGAAATGCTCCACCCGGTCCGCCATGCCCACCATCTGCAGCGCCTCCCAAGGCGGCAGGGGGTCGCTCACCAGTTCCGTCGCCACCTGCACGTTCTCATACGCCGTCAGCGTCGGCACCAGGTTGTAGAACTGGAAGATGAATCCCACCTTTAGCCGCCGGTAGTCGGTAAGCTGCTCGTCGCTCATCACCGCCAGGTCGTCGTCGTAGTGCCAGACGTGTCCCGTCGTAGGCCGGTCCATGCCGCCGATGAGGTTCAGGAGTGTGCTCTTGCCCGAGCCCGACGGCCCCAGTACGACCAGGAACTCCCTCGACTCGACCGTCAGGTTCACGTCCGCCAGGGCCCGGACCTCGACTTCGCCCATGCCGAAGACCCGACTGACGTCCTCCAGCCGCAGCAGGGACGTCCTCGATCTGACCACCGGTGCATGCATGGACTGGTTCCCGGAGGGCCTGGTGCCTCGCCGCAATGCCGCCACGAATTTCATCGCCATAATGCCTTTGCCTTGCATCCGCTCACTTTTTCACGGGTTCTTATATCATAGGCGTGCAGTACCCATCACAGCAGCGGCCCGGCCTGCCAGCCTGCGCAGCCTTCCCGGATGAGTTGAGTCGCGGAACCTCCCTCGGTATGCTGCAGGCCATCGCAACAAATGGCAACACAACAAATGGGGTCAGAGCTTGATTAGTGATTAGCAGCCTGGCGCTCCAACGCAGCCAGCGCCTTGCCCAGATGCCCAAGTTGCCCCTCCACCCGCCGAATCGCCCGCGTCACGCTGCTGGCGTCGGCATAGCCGAGACCGGCGGCCGTCCGG
>JANYLN010000109.1 GCA_025357795.1 Planctomycetota bacterium | reverse complement strand
CGGCCCGAGCAGATCCACCTGACGCCTCGCGAGTTTGCCCTCCTGGAATACCTGGCCCGGCGGGTCGGCAAGGTGGTTACCCGCACCGACATCTGGGAGCATGTGTACGACTTTCATGCCGAGGCGTCCAGCAACGTCGTGGACGTCTACATCGGCTACCTCCGCCGCAAGATCGAATGCGAAGGCAAGCCGGCACTGATCCGTACCCTCCGTGGGCGAGGCTATAGCCTGGGGAGCCCGACATGATGCGATCCCTCAAGGGTCGCCTGCTGGTGGGTATGGTGGCCGGCATGGCCAGCCTGCTCATCGTGTTCGGAGCAGTGATCTACACGGTCGTATCCCACATGCTGGTGGCCACCGCCGACGCGTCTCTGGCAATGGCCGCCAAGGCAGTCGCCGGCCAGGTGGAGCAGGGCAAGACCGGCGTGGAGGTTGATTCCCAGGACCTCCACGTGCCGTCGCTCGTACGCACGCACCGCGCGTACTTCTTCGAAATGTGGCTCGAGAATGGAAGCGTCCTGGCCCGCTCGCAGTCCCTGCACGGCGGGGATCTGGCCTCTTTCGCCGGGCCTTCTGATGCTCCGATCTTCCGGACCGTGACGCTTCCGGGTGGTCTGCCGGGACGGGCCGTTAGCCTGACCTTCTCCCCGAAACCTTCGGATGAGGGGCCTTCACGCGCCCATCCCGCCCGGGTGTTGCTCGTGCTGGCCCACGGTTCCGAGACGCTGAATGTGCAGCTGCGGACGCTAAAATGGCTGCTGCTCTGCGGCTCGGGAGGCACGATCCTCGTATCGCTGCTGGTGGCGGCTGCCGTTGTGGGTCGGGGTCTTCAGCCGCTCCATACGCTGGCGAAAGAAATCGCCGACGTCAACACCGATCATCTGCAACGGCGCGTGGCCGCCGGCGGCATGCCGGCCGAAATGCTCCCCGTGGCCGAGAAGCTCAATCATCTACTGTCCAGGCTGCAGGATGCGTTCGAGCGAGAGAGGTGCTTCACGGCCGACGTGGCCCATGAGATGCGGACGCCCCTGGCAGGTCTGCGTTCGACGATCGAGGTCTGCCTGCATCGGTCCCGGCCCGCCCCGGAATACCGGGACGCCCTTGCCGAGTGCCTGTCGATCGGCAAACGCATGCATTCGATGGTGGACTCCTTGCTGATGCTGGCCAGGCTGGATGCCGGTCAGGTCCGGCTCAATCCCGACCGGATCCTGGTCAGCGACGCGGTGAATGCCTGCTGGCAGGATTACGCACCGGCCGCCGGCGCACACGGCATCGTGTTCGAGAACGCATTGCCGCCCGATCTGACATGCACCACCGACCGGCAACTCCTCCTGCTGATCCTTTCCAACTTATTGTCCAATGCCGCTGAGTACACCACCGATGCCGGCCGTATCCGCATCGCGGCGGAGGGTGGCGACCCCGTGCGGTTCTGCATCGCCAACACCGGCTGCTGCTTGCCGGTAGGGCCGGTTCCGCAGGTGTTCGATCGGTTCTGGCGAGGCGACACTTCCCGCACATCGGCTGGGGGCCACTGCGGCCTTGGGCTCGCACTGGTCCAACGAGCCGTCGACGTGCTAGGCTGGCAGATTGATGCTGCCGTCGAGTCGGGCGGCGTGTTCAAGGTAAGCCTGACCCTTGGCCCGAGAGAGGACTTCGGGGAATACCAGGGCGTGCGTTGACACCCATTCCCTGCGGTCGCGCCGTGATGGCAAAGTCGCCGCCCAGCACCGTGTCGAGCGATATCGTCCCTCCCGGCAACGTCACGATCCGCCGACACAGCGCCAGCCCCAGTCTGCAGTGTTGCCCGGCTTCGCCGCGGACTGCATCGCCCCGCCAGAATCGCTGGAACACATCCGCCGCCTGTTCCAATGGGACCTGCCGCCTCGGGGACATTACGAAAGCGCCGGTCAAAGCCGGTAGAGAGTAGCGGATGCAAGAGCCGGACGAAGCACGTAGAGTCTTGCACTCATAATGGAGTTCATCCGGAGCGCCAAGATTGCGGGAGTGAATTGCCGCTGCCTGCTTGACGTCCAGCCATGCCGCATCCTACTGTTGTACAAGAGGTTCCACGGCCGCCTCAACCCTTGCTCGTCCAAGGGGGATATCCGGCGGCAAAAACAGATACGGGCAAAGAGGGGGGTCGTTCGCCATGCGCAATGTATTCGTTTGTGTATTATCGGCAATGGTTGGGATTTTGCTGCCGACTATCGCGGGTGCCGCCATTGTGCTTCCGTCGGGGGGGAGCGCTTCACATCCCAATCCGAACACGGACGTGGTGCAGTTCACTTCGGTTCAACTCGCCGCGCAAGAGGAATGGCAGTTCACCGTGCCGGATGAGTTCGGCCTCCGCAACAGCAAGACCGTCACGCTCACAGGGCTGCTTGCCGACCCGAGTCAGCAGGCCCGGGTTTGGCTGAGCTACCCGGACGCGGCAGGCCAGGTCGTGGAGACGAACTGGGAGATCATGTACCCGCCGGACCTCTTCTTTCAGGCCCAGCTGCCCCTATACCCGACCCAGGTGACGGTGCACGTCAAGAACCGCTGCGACATGCCGAGGATGTTAAACGACGTGGTATACACGGCGGCCTACGTCCCGGAGCCGGTGACCCTCGGCGTGCTCGGGATCGGCGTCGCAGCCCTGTTCGTACGCCGGCGCATCCGTTTGTAGAAACAGCCGCAGCCAGGTCGTTGTTGCAGGGTGCCACGGCATCTTACAGCAACGCCACCCCGCGCTGACGCCTTGTGGCTAGGCCGCAGGCAGGATCGCCTATCCTCCGCAAGAAGAACCGTCGCCACAGGCTTGTGACCTACGGCGACGGGACCCGGGACCACAGACAGGGTGGACTACATCATCAGCGACCTCCTCACTGGTCAACGCGCCGCACGTGGCCCGCTACGTGCGGCCGTTTTTGTGGCGGAGGCAAACAAAGCCAGCCGGCAGGGACCGCAGACCCACCGGCTGGCCGGCTGACAAGGAGCCAGTCGCCTGCACGAATCGGGACGAAAGCCCCTGCAGCGTGCTCTACGAACAGATAAGACCGTGGGATGGGCAATCCGTAGCAAGGACGCCTCCGTCTACGCTGGCTCCGCCGCCTCAAACCCCAACCCCAACTGCCCGCCAAGGACGACATGGCCCAGGCGATGCGGGCGGCGCGAGCGGTTGCCTTCCTGACCAAGATCAGTAGCCCCTGGGGCCCTGATCGATGCCGTTCGCTCCGTTGCCGTAGCTGCCCGCCAGTCCGTCGGTTTCTGATTTCACACCATCGTGGCGATCGGCCACTTGCCGCCGGCGGAAAAATCGACCAATATGCACACGCACAGGAATTCCGCGACACCTATGACCGCATCTGTCACAGCCGGCCTCTATCATTTTAGTAGGCTGCACGGCGGGCTGCGGAGCAAGGGGCGGGCGGGCACGCCGTGCAGCTCTTGGAACCATTCGAACCTCGATCGGATCGGACGAGGTGCATCATGAGGCTGTTCGTCGCACTGGAACTCGATGACAAGGCCAAGGCCCTCCTGGCGGACTACCAGCAGCGGCTTTCATCGCTCGATCCGCTGGTCCGCTGGGTCCGGCCGGAGCAGATCCACTTGACGCTGAAGTTCCTCGGCGAGGTGCCGGATACCCAGGTGCCCGAGATTGCCAAGGCGATGGATGTCCTGGCGGACGCAGCGCCGTTCGAGTTCGAGATCGAAGGGGTCGGCACGTTCGGCGGGCCGAGCTCGCCGCGGGTGATCTGGGTCGGCGTGCGGGGACCGTCCTCGCCGGTGATGAGCCTGCAGAGGGCGTGTCAGGACTGCCTGGGACTGCTGGGATTCGCCCCGGAGGGTCGGGCCTTCCAGCCGCACCTGACGTTGGGACGGGTGAAGGATTTCCGCGTCGGAAGGCAGATCACCGAGGCCGTTGAACGCCTGCAGGCGCAACTCTCTGGGCATCTGGCACAAACGGCAGAGGAAGTGGTCTTGTTCGAAAGCATTCTGCAACCGCAGGGAGCACAGTACGTGGCAGCGCACAAGGTCTTGTTACGTAAAGGATAACAAGAGCATTTTTGCCGCGGATTTTTACAGTTGCTCCCGGCGGAGTTCAGGGTATACTAACAATGCCCTAACGTCCTGCCTGTACGGCAGGATCCAAGAGGCAAAAGACGCACGACACGGTCGTGGCTGACTCAAGATGATAAAGGATTAGATATTCCAGGGTTACGTACCCTGGAATGGGAGACACAGGTATGTCCGAAAAGATGGATGGCAATAAGGAGCAAGCACTGTCGCGGGCCCTCCAGCAGATCGAGAAGGCGTTCGGCAAGGGCTCGATCATGCATCTGGACGGGGACAAGGGGGCCGCGATCGATGGCATTCCGACCGGGTCGTTCTCGCTGGACCTGGCATTGGGCGGCAAGGGGCTGCCCAAGGGGCGCGTTGTCGAACTGTTCGGCCCGGAATCCTCGGGCAAGACGACTTTGGCGCTGCATGTGATTGGCGAGACCCAGAAACTGGGCGGCACGGCGGCGTTTATCGATGCCGAGCACGCCCTGGACCCGTCCTGGGCCAAGCGGCTGGGCGTCAACCTCGAGGCCCTGCTGGTCAGCCAACCGGACACCGGCGAGCAGGCCCTGGAGATCTGCGAGATGCTCGTGCGGTCCAACGCCGTCGACGTGATCGTGATCGACTCGGTGGCGGCCCTGATTCCCAGGGCTGAAATCGAGGGCGAGATGGGCGACACGCACGTCGGCTTGCAGGCCCGTCTGATGAGCCAGGCCCTGCGGAAGCTGGCCGGCGCGGTCAGCAAGAGCCGTACGGTCGTGGTCTTCATTAATCAGATCCGCGAGAAAATCGGCGTGATGTTCGGCAGCCCCGAGACGACCCCCGGCGGCCGGGCGCTGAAGTTCTATGCCTCGATCCGCATTGACGTTCGTCGCATCACCAGCATCAAGGAGCGTGAGCAGGTCATCGGCAACCACGTCCGGGCGAAGGTGGTCAAGAACAAGGTGGCCCCGCCTTTCCGCGAAGGAGAGTTCGATATCCTGTTCGACTCGGGCATCAGTGCCGAGGGCGATGTGCTGGATCTGGCTGCAAACAATGGAGTTATCGACAAGGCTGGTGCTTGGTTCAGCTTCGGCGAGATCCGTCTCGGGCAGGGCCGTGAGGGGGCTCGCTACTTCCTTCGCGACAATCCGGACGTGCTCGAGAAGATTAAGAAGGCCGTGTTGCACAAGATGGGCTATGCCTGGCTGCTGGGTGAGGACGAGGTCCCGGAAGGGGCGGCCAAGGAGACCGCCAAGAAGGAAGAGCCGGTCGAGGCGGCAGTAGGGGCTGACGGCAAGGCCTCCTTCTCGCGTGGAAAGGGCCGCGGCAAGGCCAAGCAGGATGACGGAGAATAGTCACTTGTCCCCGGCCTGACAGCGCCGGCCAATGACATGCAGGCAAGTGCCGGTCCAGAAAGGACCGAGAGCCTGAAAGGTTACGATCGCCGCTCATGAATACCCTCATGGCGGCGATCTCTTTTTAGCATGACAGCAGTGAGGATGCCGGCAGGGCAGAGGCAGGGAATAATCAGGATAGGCGGATACGTGCTATCGCATCCGTGGAGTTCAGGGGCCGTCCTATAAAACCGGTCTCATCTTCGAGTTGCCACGTTTGCGACAGACGGTATTTTGGTTGACAGGGTGCAGGGGTGGCGTCAAAATGCTGCCTAGGGTCGGGTAACTAAGTTACCAGAGTGCTGTACGTTACGGTGCGAGACACGCAGGTGGACGAGGCGGCGCCTCCCAGCCTGGATGATATCGGGGCAGACGATGCTCCGCGTGGCTTGCCCCTTTAGGTAACCTCAGACTTGGCAGTACATGCACAAACCGCGTTGTAAGGAGAGGACAATATGTCCCACGGCGTTTTCGGCTGGCGAGCGAAAGTCACGGGGCTGGGGCTCTTTCTGGGCGTAGTGCTTCTTTCGGGGGCCACCTGTGTGCCGCCGACCCTGAATTCCAACTCCGCCGCGACCAACCAGAGTTCTGGTGCGCTGGCCGTGACGGTTACCGCCCCGCTGGC
>JANYLN010000103.1 GCA_025357795.1 Planctomycetota bacterium | reverse complement strand
ATTGGTCCGGCGCTATCCGCAGGCCCGGCGGATCCATGTGATCCTGGACAACTTCAAGATCCATGACAGCCGGGCGACGCGGGCGGCGGTGGGGGCTTTGGGAGGCAAGGTGGTGCTGCACTTCCTCCCGCCATATTGCCCCGATCACAACAAGATCGAACGGACGTGGAAGGACCTGCATGACAACGTGACCCGCAACCACAAGTGCCGGACGATGGAGGAGTTGATGCAGGAGGTGATCGACTATATCCGGCGACGGAACCGGCAGAATCTCAGAGCCAGCAGGAAGGTCGCCGCATGAGAAACGATCGCTACACGAATCGCGCACGGTCATTTAGGTCCGCATTGGCCTGCGTCAAGGCCGTCTGGGTCTGCGGGAGTTTGGTTTGCACGATGGCCGCCTGGCCCTGCAGGTCCTTCAGCTGCGTGCGGGCCGACTCGACAGCTACATGCAGGGCCACCTGTTCGTCCTGGAGTGTCTTGAGCTGCGCCTTTTGCTTGTCGGTCTCTTTGGTGGCGGCATTCCCTTCCGTAACAGCTGCATCGCGGTCGGCGGCCACCTTGGTCTTGTCCTTCAGCGTGGACTCCAGGTCGGCGGCTGTCTGCAACATGTTCTTCTGGGTCTGTCGCCATTCGGCTTGGGCGCTGGCAATCTGCCCCTGCAGGTCCTTGAGCTGCTGCTGGGTGGACTCCAGCTCCTTCAACCGGCTCTGGAGGCTCTGCCTGGAATCGCCCAGGGCCTTGTTGATCTGGTCCTGGTCCACTTTCATCGCGGTGATCCGGGTCTGTAGCTGCTGGGCCTCTTGGGTCTGCTGGGCCACCTGGTCTTCCACGCCCTTGCGGGATTCCGTGGACGTCTGGGCCTCGCGATTGGCCGTCACCTGCTCCTTGACCGCCTCGTCACGGGCCTTACGGACCAGCTCCAGTTCCTTGCGGACTCGCTCCAGTTCTCCGGTCACCTGGTCGCGGGTCGTCCGGTCCACCTCGACCTGCGCCTTGATCTGCTGAAAGGCGAGTCGCTCCTTATCCGCTTGGGCGGCCATATCGGCGATGAGCTTGTCGTACTCGCCCCGCACGACCTGCCGTTGGGACTGGGCGGCCTCCCACTCCTGCTTTTGACCCGCAAAACGCACGAGGCCCCGCAGGCCGATCGCCTGGCCGGCAATGGCCATCGCCGCGACCAAGGTCAAGAGCACGCCCCAAGCCAGGCCGGGGCGCCGCGAGAGGGTTCCCGACGATTGCGCGGAGTCCACGCCTGTCCTGTCCGCCCCCGCCGACCCTCGGGGTTGCAGAGGCGCAGGATCCATCTGGCCGACGGAGGAACTTGTCATCGTGTCGTGCTCTCCTGCTGGTTGGCCGTCTGGGCGTTTGCTAGCCACAAGCGGCGGATCTTGTCGATACAACTTGGCATGTCCTCCCGCAGTTCATAGACCCAGAACCACAGGATCTTCCATCCGTTGGCCATCAGCATTAGGTCCCGCTGGAGGTCTTCTGTCCGGCGGCGGCCGTCGAAGTCCCGGTGCTGCTGGCCATCGACCTCTACGTTCATCTTCAGACCCGTCCGCATGTGAACGCCGGTCGAAAAGTGTAGCGCTGGGCGGTCGAATAACGTAGCGCCAGAACCAGATTACCCAGGGGTTGGGTCATTGTCGATAGCGGCCCCGGGATCAAGCATCCATCAAGAGGAAGAGTCGGATCCAGCAGGATCTTCCGGCTGTTGTCGTTGTTGTTCATCAGGAGGGGAAGAAGCCTGGGTTTCAGGGGCAGAGCCCCTGAGATCCTCATGCCGTTGGCCTTGCCGCCGTCGTTTGGCGTCTTTCAGCCGATAGCTCTGGCCGTTGCACTCGAGGATGTGGCAGCGGTGGGTGAGCCGGTCCAGGGCCGCCCCGGTCAATCGCTCCGAGCCCAGCACCTCCACCCACTGCTCGAAGGGCAGGTTCGTCGTGATGATCAGGCTGGTCCGTTCGTAGGCCGTGCTGATCACATCGAAGAGCAACTCGGCCCCCAGTTTGCTGGCCGGCACATACCCCAATTCATCCAGCACCAGAAGGTCCAGCCGGCTGAGTTGCTTCTTGAGCCGGCCCAGTTCCCGTTCCTCCCGGGCCTCCATCAGTTGGGTGATCAACTCGGTGACGCGAACGAAGCGGACGCGTTTGCCGCGGCCACAAGCCTCCACCGCCAACGCCGTGGCCAGATGGGTCTTCCCCGTGCCGGCGTTGCCGACCAGCAGGATGTTCTCGCGGTTGTCGATGTACAGGCAGCGCATCAGTTCGCTGACCAGGACCTTGTTGACCGACGGCTGGGCCCGGAACTCAAAGTTCTCCAGGGTCTTGTAATTGGGGAACCGGGCCTCCTTCAGGCGGCGTTGTAAGGCCCGGCGTTCCCGCTCCAACAGTTCCAACTCGCACAACTGCAGCAGGAAGGCCAGATGGTCGGCATTGTCGGCGGCACACCGCAGGGCGATCTTCTCGCACTCGGCGTGCATGGTCGGCAACTTCAGGGTCTTGAGGTGGTGGCGCAGCAGCACGAGGCTCTTGGTCTCAGTCTTCTTCATGATGCCACCCCCGTCGCCAAGGCTCGATAGGCCTCCAGGTCCGGCGCTTGCACACGCACCCACTTCAGGTGCGGCCGGCCATCCAGACTGAACAACCCGACCGGTGCTTCCTGCCGGGCCTGCAGGATCACCCTGACGGCATCGGCACTGATCGCCCCGATTGCCAGGGTCTGCTCGATGGCCCCAGCCAACTGGGAGATCGAGGTGTTCTCCAGCAACCGCAGAACCTTGATGAACTCCCGGGTACCCTTATGCCCCAGGTCCGCTTCTAACCGTCGGCGCAGAACATCGAAGCATGCCGGCAACTGCCAGTGCTCCAGAGGACGGGCGAAGTCCAGGGCTCCGGGCTTGCGTTCCAGCAACGCCAGGTAGTGGCGAGGCTCGAACCGGGTCTGTTCCCGGTCCCAGCAGCGCGGATGCTCGGCCACGACATGATCGTTGCAGACGATCCGGACCTGGTCGATCCCTCCGACCACCGTCACCGGCTGGTGCGCGTAGGCCGTCGAGGAAGTT
>JANYLN010000095.1 GCA_025357795.1 Planctomycetota bacterium | reverse complement strand
CGTTGGCACGACGTAGGGCAACAGATCCGCTCTTGCCTGAGGGATGGACCCAGACGCGATACTCGTCCCCAAACTGTTCGTCGACCAGTGCGGGCCTCACGGCAGGGAATTGGCAAATCTCTTCGAAAAGTCCGCTGGCATCGCTAACCCAACTTTCGCACTTTGCGAGAATCTTTGAGCCGCCAACGGCGGCAGCGGGGTCGTACGTGCGGGTTTCCGGTCGTTTTGGCGTGTAGTGCCGACCTACTTTGGCGGCCAGGCTTGTAAACGGACCGGGGCGTGGGCTATAAGCTCGGGCATGTTCCTGCGGAAC
The DNA here is from genome assembly GCA_025357795.1 of Planctomycetota bacterium. Classification (GTDB taxonomy): domain Bacteria; phylum Planctomycetota; class Phycisphaerae; order UBA1845; family JANYLN01; genus JANYLN01. The sequence continues at coordinate 1,963 of JANYLN010000095.1, read as the reverse complement.
AAGCGTCGATTCAAGAACGGCAAGTGGCATCGCTACTGGAGCGTGGTGGAGAACCGCCGCCTGTCGGCCGATCGCGTGGTCCAGCGGCAGGTGCTCTACCTGGGCGAGATCAACGACGACCAGGAGGTGGCTTGGCGAAAGAGCCTGGAAGTGTTCGACGAGCAGCGGCGCGAGACCTGCCAGATGTCGCTGTTTCCGGAAGACCGCCCCATCCCGTCGGATGCCGTCAATGCCCTATCCTTGCGGATGAGCGATCTGCGGCTGCGTCGGGCTCGGGCGTTCGGGGATTGCTGGCTGGGCCTGACGCTCTGGCGGGAGTGCCAGCTGGATCGGTTCTGGACGTACTGCCTGGGTGACCAGCGAGGGGACGTGCCGTGGGAGCAGGTCCTGGCGATCCTGGCGATCAATCGGCTGGTGGCCCCGGCCAGCGAATGGCACGTGCATCGAGAGTGGTTCCTGCAAACGGCGCTCGATGAACTGCTGGGGGTGGACTTTGGTGCGGTGGCCAAGGATCGGCTGTATCGCTGCCTGGATCGGCTGGTAGCGTACAAGGACGCCCTGCACCGGCATCTGGTGGAGCAGTGGCGGACGCTGTTCGACGCGAAGTTCGACATCCTGCTGTATGACCTGACCAGCACGTACTTCGAAGGCCAGTGTAAAGAGATCCCCAAGGCCAAGCATGGCTATAGCCGCGATGGGCGGCCCGACTGCCGGCAGGTGGTCATTGCCTTGGTGGTCACACCGGACGGGTTACCGCTGGCCTATGAGGTTCTGGCGGGCAACACGTCGGACAAGACCACGCTGAAGACCTTCCTGGCCCGGATCGAGTCGCTGTACGGCAAGGCCAACCGGATCTGGGTGATGGACCGAGGTGTGCCGACCGAAGAGGTGCTGCGAGACATGCGGGCCGAAGGGGTCCACTACCTGGTGGGCACACCCAAGAGCCGGTTGAGCCAGATGGAGCAGGCCCTGCTGGATGAATCCTGGAGCCAGGTGCATGAGGGATTGCAGGTCAAACTGATCCGGCAGGATGGGGAAGTATACGTGCTGGCCCGCAGCGAGGATCGCCGTAGCAAGGAGCAGGCAATCCACCGGCGCAAACTGAAGCGGCTGGTCAAAGGCCTCAACGCCCTGAAGCGTCGGTCGGTCAGCCGGGACGTGCTGCTGCAGAAGATCGGGGCGTTGCGGTCCAAGGCGGGGCAGATCAAGCGGTTCGTGAAGATCCACCTGCCCAAAGAGGGCGAAGCGGTAACCCGTTCGACGTTCCGCTGCGGGTTCGATTGGGCCGGCTGGCGGGCCTGGCAGCAGCGGGAAGGGGCGTACCTGCTGCGGGGCTTCCTGCCAACCACGGTTGCCGACGACGGCGTGAGCCTCTGGCGGATGTATATGCAGTTGGTCCACGTGGAGCAGGCGTTCCAGCACTTCAAGACGGACCTGGCGATCCGTCCGATCGAGCATCAGACGCAGGTGCGGGTGGAGGCGCACATCCTGGTGGCGTTCCTGGGCTATGCCCTGCTGGCCAGCCTGCGGATGAAGTTGCGGTCGGCCGCTCCCGGTCTGACGCCACGGGCGGTGCTGGAGAAACTGGCAGCGATCCGGATGGTGGACGTATGCATCCCGACGACCGATGGCCGGTTGCTGGTGATGCCGCGGTACATCGAGCCCGAGGCCGACCAGCAGTTGGTGCTGGAGAAGTTGAACCTGCGGTTGCCGGCGCAACCCCCGCCGCGGATCCGCGGCGGAGAGACGATCTTGCCGGCGGCCCCGGCATTCTGTAGTGCCGACCTTTGAGAAAAACCGGGGCTGACGCTACCGGCAGGGGCCTTTGCCCTGCTGAAGTGCGAAGGTTGGGCTAGTTCGGCAAGCCTATAGTTCACGCATGATGATCAGGTAAGACCGGGATTTTTTTGTTGATCTTAGTATCTTTAAATGCTAGGCTCATGCTTGTCTGGTGGACTTGGCG
>JANYLN010000079.1 GCA_025357795.1 Planctomycetota bacterium | reverse complement strand
TCTACAATCCAATGTGCCACAAAGGGGATTGCCAATGATTCGACAGATCACGCTGGCCGCTGGACTCACCCTCGCCTTCATGACTCTGGGCTGCGACGAATACCAGCCACCCAAGGTCACCTTCCGCGACGTCGACTTGGTCAACGTCAACGCTGACGGCATGACCATCGATTTCCACATCGAGATCTACAATCCCAACCCCGTCGCCGCCCCGCTCCAGCAGGCCGACTACACCCTGCGGATCGGCAACGTCCAGATCCTCCGGGGCCGCGCCCGCCCCCCGGGCACCCTCCCGGCCAACGGCACCCTGCAGATCTCCCTGCCCGTCAGCCTGACCTGGCAGAACGTCTTGTCCGCCGAGGAGACGATCCGCCATCAGGGCGGCGACATCCCCTACACCTTCGATGGCACGCTCACCTTCGACGTCCACCAACTCCGGCTCGACCAGCCCGCCCGCCTCGAGATGCACTACAGCGGCACCCTCCCGATCCGCCAGGTCCTCCGCGACCCCTCCCTGCTCCTGCGCAGCCCCGCCCTGCGGCGCCTCGCCCAGATCGTCCTCGACCAGGTCTTCAATAGGCCGACCCAGTCCAGGCCCGCGCCCCCGCCCCAACCCTGATCCCTTGCCAGCCCCTGGATATTCCCGCCCGTCTGCGTAATGATGCCCGCCGGCCGAATATCGTCCCCCTCGCGAAATGTGCATGGCCGCCACGGACGCGGGCCGGCCACCGTGATATAGTTCTGGGTGGTGGGGGAGGTTTTGTGTGCATGAGGCAGCCAAAGGGACGTACATGATTACCCGTTCAGGACTGCATCCGAGCCGGTCCCTTGAGGAAGTGCATCGCAGCGTCGAGATCCCCAGCAGCGTGGGGCGCTGGCGCCGGCTCTTCGCGTTCATCGGCCCCGCCTACATGGTTTCGGTAGGCTACATGGACCCCGGCAACTGGGCGACCGATATCCAGGGCGGCGCCTCCTTCGGCTACACGTTGCTCTGGGTCCTGCTCATGAGCAACCTCATGGCCGTGTTGCTCCAGACCCTCAGCGCCCGCCTCGGCCTCGTCACAGGCCGCGACCTCGCCCAGGCTTGCCGCGACGACTACCCGCCCTTCGTCCGCTACATCCTGTTCGGCTTCTGCGAAATCGCCATCGCAGCCTGCGACCTCGCCGAAGTCCTCGGCTCCGCCGTCGGCATCAACCTCCTGTTCGGCATCCCCATCCTCTGGGCGGTCATGATCACCGGCTTCGATGTGCTGTTCCTGCTGCTGATCCAACGCTTGGGCATCCGCAAGATGGAAGCCTTCATCCTCGTGCTGATCACCACGATCGGCGCCTGCTTCATCCTCGAGATCTTCCTGAGCAAGCCCTCCGCCGCCGGCATCGCCTACGGCTTCATCCCCAAGCCGCTCTCCGGCGCCGAACTCTACATCGCCATCGGCATCCTCGGCGCCACCGTCATGCCGCACAACCTCTACCTGCACTCCGCCCTCGTCCAGAGCCGCGACGTCCACCGCAGCCGCGCCGGCGTCGCCCAGGCCTGCAAGTTCAACTTCGTCGACTCCGCCGTCGCCATGAACCTCGCCTTCCTCGTCAACGCCGCCATCCTGATTGTCTCCGCCGCTGCCTTCCACTCCCGTGACATCGTCGTAACCGAGATCCAGCAGGCCTCGGCCCTGCTAGGCCACGTGCTCGGCACCCGGATCGCCCCGATCGTCTTCGCCCTGGCACTGCTCTGTGCGGGCCAAAGCTCCACCATCACCGGCACCCTCGCGGGCCAGATCACCATGGAAGGCTTCCTGCGCTTCAAGATCCGCCCCTGGCTCCGCCGGCTGATCACCCGCTCCATCGCCATCATCCCCGCCGTCCTGGTGATTGCCTCCGTAGGCGAAAAGGGCGTCATGCAGCTGCTCATCCTCAGCCAGGTCATCCTCAGCCTGCAACTGCCCTTCGCCGTCGTACCGCTGATCAAGTTCACCGGCAGCAAGGAGAAGATGGGCCCGTTCGCCTCCGGCCCCGTCATCAAGACCCTCGCCTGGTTCGCCGCCGTCATCATCATCGTCCTGAACGTCAAACTCGTGTCCGTCACGATCGGTCAGTGGTCCCACGCCGCAGGCCAGTACAACTGGCTCGTGCTGGGCATGGCGATCCCCTTCGCCGCCTGCCTCGCCCTCCTGCTCGCCTGGATGACCTTCCGCCGCGAACGGGTCATCGCCACCGCCGCCCCCGTTGATGCCGACGCCGTCCTCAACGCCGCCCGCGGCCACAAGCTCTTCCACCGCATCGGCGTCGCCCTCGAGGCCACCCCCAGGGACGCTCCCATGCTCGCCGAGGCAATCGCCCTGGCCAAGGCCCACTCCGCCGAACTCGTCCTCATTCACGTCGTCGAAGGCGCAGGCGGCCACTGGTACGGCCCCCAGACAGGCGACGAGGAAAGCCGCTTCGACGAGGAATACCTCCGCCGCCTGTCCGATCGGCTCTGCAAGGAACTCGCCCTCTACGGGGTGCCCAAGGTCAACGCCGTCCTCGGCTTCGGTGACGTCCCTCGCCAGATCATCCACATCAGCAAACAGCACGGCATCGATATGCTCGTCATGGGCGGCCATGGCCACACCGGCATCTGGGACTGGCTCCACGGCCAGACCATCGCCGGCGTCCGCCACAAACTAAGCATCCCCGTCCTGGCCGTCCGCTAGGACGACGCCGCCAGGACAGCGATGCGGTACCGTGTCTCGTATAGCTGCCGTCACCCGCTCCCCGTTACGGGTGCATCCTCCTCACAATCACCCTCGCCGGCGACCCCTCCGCCCGGACCAGATTGATCGGCAGGCACACCATCTCATACTCCCCCGCCTCGACCGCCGACAGGTCCAACCCCTCAATCACCCAGACCCCCGCGTGCAGCAGCACCTGGTGCGTCTGCTCGTTCTCCGGGCCGTACGGGCCGATCGACAGGTAGTCGATCCCCACCAGCGCAACCTTCCGCTCCGCCAGGTAATCCGCTGCCGCAGGCGAGAGGCCCACGTAGTCCTCCACGAAGCCGCTCGCCTTCCAGCACCGCGGCGAATTGGCCGTCTTGAACAGGATCCGGCTGCCCGGCTCAATCCCCTTGTCCCGCAACTCCCCCGGCTCGATGATCTTCTCGCTGACGATCTCGATCACCCGCGCCCGCCCCACCAGCAAGGCCAGCGGTGCCTGGTCGATTGCTGCCCCCTCGCTGACCATGTGCAGCGGCGCATCGACGTGCGTCCCCGTGTGCGCGCTCATCGATAGCATCGAGAGGTTCATGGGATACCCCTCCGCCATGTCAGCGATCCGTATGATCTCTACCTCCGGGTCGTCAGGCCAATGCACCATGCCTGCCCGAACGGGCACCGATACGTCGATCCAATTACGGTCCAACGGCGTGTTGACAGTCTCCTCAGGACGATGGCCATCGGTCATGTTCAAATCCTCGTTGTTGTATCAATGCTGTCCCCTTACACCAATAGTATAAGAGAGAAGGGGCCTGACGCTCAACGCCCCCATGCCTGCGAACAAACAAGCCTCCCGCTCCCCTCACGTGGCGTTCCCCCACCCACCCCGGTACACTGGCGGCGGTACCTGACTCACTCGGGCGACAAGGAGATCGCGATGACACCACAAGCCCCCCGCAAAGCCACGAATGTCTGCCACCTCTGGCTGCTTTCCCTGGCCGCTACCCTGGCCGGAACAGTTATCGGCCAATCGGCCCTCGCCGCCGATAAGGTCCTCTTCGACTTCGAACAGCCCGACCAGCTGCAGGCCTGGCAAGCCAATGCCGACGAGCAGGCCGGCGCCCGCCACCTCTCCCTCGAAGCCCCGGAAGTCACTGCAGGCGACAAGGCCCTCAAGATCGTCTTCACAGGCCAAGGCACCGATTGGCCCGGCGTGGCCACCACCCAGGTCCCCGCCGACTGGTCCACCTACGAGGCCCTCAAGTTCGAGGTCTACTCCGTCAACCCCCTGAGCCTCAGCCTCCGCATCGATGACGCCAAGTCCACCGACAACAAGAGCCGCTTCGACTCTTCGATCAAACTCACGCAGAAGAAGACCCTCGTCCAGATCCCTCTCGAGTCCATCCGCCGCGCCATCAACTCCGCCGGCGTCAAACTCCTCTGCCTCTACCTCACCACACCGCCCGCCGGTACCACGCTCTTCATCGACAACATCCGCCTCGGCCCCCTCGAGGCCCAGCAGGTCGAGTACCTCCCGCCCTCGCAGCGCAAGGACGCCCCCTACACCGATACCGTCAAGACCCCCGTCGCTTGGCAACTTAGACCCCTGCCAGGCGGCCCCCTCAAGGTCTTCGCCATCCCCAGCGTCCAATATGGCCGCGAACTCGTCGAACTCGCCCAGCGCCTCGATATGACTGCTGGTGTCGTCACCTGGGACCGTTCCTGGGACCAGAATACCTGGGGCCTCGGCGACCACTACGGCCTGCGAGGCCACCGCTTCGACTTCAAGGACGTCCAGAACTACCTGTCGATGGAACTGGCCGGCCCCAACAAGTATGACGTCTACATCATCCGCACCCCCGTAGGCTGGAAGTGGTTCCCCCGGGCCGCCCGCGACGCCCTCCTCCAGCGCGTCCGCGACGGAGCCGGCCTCGTCCTCATCCAGCCCTTCAGTGGCGATCAGGCCTTCGACGCCTCCGACCTCTGGTCCATCAGCCCCCTGACCGATTGCAAGACCGACACCATGGAAGAGCCCGGCGGCCACATGAAACTCCCTGCCGAAGGCCTCGTCGCCGGCCTCCCCTGGCAAGCCGCCGATGCAGACCACTACATCGTCAAGGACCTCCCGCTCGACCTGCTCCCCTTCAAGGCCATGTCCTACCAGCAGTACAAGGTCGCCGAAGGCGCCCAGGTCCTCATTCAGTCCCAGCGGGGCGACCCCATCCTCGCCATTAGACCCTTCGGCAAGGGGCGCGTTGTCACCCTCGCCTACCGCGCCTTCGACATGACCCCCAGGATCGATCAGCCAGGCGGCAGCCCGCCTCCGGTCGAGTATGACTACTGGGAGATCGAGTACGCCCTCCTCGCCCGCTGCGTCCTCTGGGCCGCCGCCCGCGACACCCCCGTCACCCTGCCCGAACCCTTCCTCCGCCAGGCCCGCGCGCAAAAGGACAATCCCATCCTCCTCGAGGTGGTCGACACCGTCGCCGCGGGCGAGCCCGTCCCCGTCGCCGCCGCCTTCTCCCGCGACCGCTACAACTGGCACCTGGAAGCCTTCGAATTGCAGGACACCTACGGTCGCACGATCGAACGCATCGAGACCAACCGCACCGCCGTCTCCCTGCCCACCGCCCGCGTCTCCACCCCCGCCGCCAGGGTCATCGCCCACGCCGTCGATCGTCAGGGCAACCGCGTCAGCAAGACCGCCTCGGTCGTCCTCCGCCCGCCCTTCGCCGCCTGGAACGATTACGAAGTCATCATGTGGCCCAACGACCGCCTGCCCTGGCAGCGCCCCCTCGTCTACGAGCAGATGCGCCAGTGGGGCTGCACCGCCACCCTCGACCCCGACTGGGCCAACCACCAGCTGATGCGCGAGCGCCTGCTCAACGGCCTGCGGATCGTCCCCCACGGCCTCCGCCGCCAGTTGCTCCAGCAGAACCCCGACGCCTTCGCCAAACAGAAGCAGCAGTACGACCTGACCAAAGACAAGAAGTACCTCGAACGCTTCATGAGCATCAGCGACCCCCAGGTCCGCAAGAGCGAGGAATCCAAGCTCTGGGCCGTCATGACCCACCTGGCGAAGGTCCGCCCGCTCGCCTACTGCATAGGCGAGGAAGACTCCATCACCAGCTACCGCGCCGAACTCGACCTCTGCTTCGCCGCGCCCACCATCAAGAAGTTCCGCGAGTATCTGAAGAAAAAGTATCACGACGACCTCGACGCCCTGAACGCCCACTGGTCCACCGAGTTCCCCTCCTGGAACCACGTCATCCCCATGACCAGCGACCAGGCCAAGGCCCGCGGCAATCTCGCCCCCTGGGCCGAACATCGCACCTTCATGGATAGCGAATGGGCGGACCTCTACTTCTTCTACCGCCACATCCTCGAACGGGCCGACAACCCCAAGATCCTCATGGGCACCAGCGGCACCCAGGTCCCCACCCCCCACGATGGCCAGGACTGGTCCAAACTCATGCCCGCCTTCAATTGGCTCAGCAGCTACACCTACGGCCACCAGGACGAGATGCACCTCGACTTTGCCGATGGCAAGCCCTACATCACCGCCGCCACGGGCTACGGCATCAGCGCGGACAAGGCCCGCCACCAGCTCTGGAACCGCCTCTTCCACGGTAACGCCGGCGCGATCGTCTTCTGGTGGATCGCCATCCAGAACCCCGACCTCTCCCTCTGCCAGGCCGGGCAGGACTTGGGCGCCGTCCTCGCCGAACTCAAGAACGGCACAGGCCGCCTCGTCTTCGAAGCCGACCGCCAGCACGACCCCATCGCCGTCCACTACTCCATCCCCTCCATGCAGGCAGGCTGGATCACCACGGGCGACATGAAGGCCTACGAGTCCGCCCTCGACGCCTGGTGGACCGCCCTCCAGGAACTGGGCTACCAGCCCGTCTTCGTCTCCAGCCAGCAGATCGAGCAGGGTCGTCTGGAAAAGGACGGTTTTAAGGCCCTCATCATGCCGCGCAGCGTCGCCCTCTCCGCCAGGGAACTCGACCAGATCAACACCTTCGCCCGGTCAGGCGCCGCCGTCCTCGGCTCCAAGTGCGACGTAGGCACCTACGACGCCGACCTCGCCCCAAACGCCCCCCCGCTCCTCCCCCAAGGCTACCAGACCCTCGACCCCGCGGGTCCGTTGGACGCGCTCGCCGCTGCCCTGGCCAAGGTCAACGTCCTGCCGCCGGTGAAGATCGAATCGCGAGAAGGCGCCCCGCTCAAGGGCCTGGAGATCGTCCGCTACAACCTCGACGGCATGCAACTGATCGGCATCATCCGCCCGCCGGCAGGCCAGAAGGAGGTCGTGGGCCCCGACGGCGTGATCCGCTTCGAGCCCGACCCGACCACCGGCAGGCCGATCGAACCGGTCCGCATCACGATGGCCCCAGCGACCGGCCCGCTGGATAGCCAGGTCCCGTGCGTCTACAACGTCCGCACGCACGAACAGATCAAGATCATCGAGCCGATCAGCGGCAAGATCGTCATCGACGTGGATCTCCCCGCAGGCGACGCCATGCTGCTCGCCCAGGTCCTGCCCTCGCTGTCCAAGCCGTCCCTGGAGGTTCCCGCCCAGGTGCAGCAGGGCAACAACATAGAGATGACCATCGTCGCCCCCCATTCTTCTAGCCCAGCCGCCGCCCGCCGCGTGATCCGCCTCGACGTCCGCCAGCCCGACGGCTCGAACGCCCCCTGGCTGACCCGCAACTTGGTCGTCAAGGACAGCGACAAGGTCGCCGCCGCCGTCGCCCTGACCGACCCCCCGGGCCCCTGGACCGTCACCGCCACCGACATCGTGACAGGCGACTCCGCTGCCGCGACCTTCACCGTAACCAAACCCGAAAAGGCCAAGACCACAACAAAGTAGTCACCGCCAGCGCAAGTCAAAAAAGGTGTCAGGAAGATTTTTAAGCCTTTCTCGGCCGCCCCCGTGGCCGCAGCGTCAGATCCAGGCCCAGCCGCCCGGCGATCCGGATCCTCCATCGCTCACTCCCCAGGGGCGTCCCCCGCGCCACCGCCTGGCGGACCGGCTCCAAGCCATCCTTGCCCAGCGGACGATTGACCTCCGCCAGCCAGTTCCGCGGGCGCTCCACCGGCCAGTCACTTAAGCAGCGATTCATCTCCGCCTCGCGGTGCCGCCGGACCCACAGGCTGCTCCAACGCCACGCCTCCGCCCGCTCCACCAGACCGGCCCGAAGGGCGTTGGCCTCCACGTACCGGCACAGGACCAGGAAAGGCGTCTCCTGCTCGACGGGAAAACTCTTGAACCGCCCCTGATAGAGGGGGCCTTCCCCGGCGCTGTGATCATGCGAGTGCCAGCGATGCGTGTGCGTCACCGTCACCCACTGCATCCACGTCGAGAGGTCCGTACGCTCGCCGGCCTGGACCACCACATGCCAGTGGTTGGGCATCAGACAGTAGCTCAGCAGCCGCGGGGCGTCCGGCCGCGCCAGCGACCCACCCAGCACCCGCTCGAACACCTCGTAATCGGCGTCCTTCTCGAACAACGGCAGCCGCATCACCCGACGATTCAGCAGGTGATATACTGTGCCCGACTCGGTGATTCGTGGAGCGCGTCCCATTGCCGCAGAACACCAGAACCGCCCTGGCTGTCAAGACAATTCTTCCTGACACCTTTGTGATCTAGCCATGCGTCTGTCACTACCCGGCCGTTGTAGTTAACAGGATCGTGCAGAGTGGCTGGACGGGTTGCAGCCTGCCTGGGCGTTGCCGGCGGTGCGGACTGTGACAACGCTGTGCCGCACATGTTGAGGCAGACTAACGCGGAAACTATTTGGCCGCTGGTCATGTCGCTTCTCCTTAAGGTCAATGCCTAGATCGCTGCGGGTTGGTGCAGAATTGTCGATAGCCACTTCGGCGACAGCAACGCCTTCCCATACGCCCACAAGGCCCTGTCCACGTCCCGGGGACAGGCGCTAGCCAGCCGGGCGAAATCTGCCAAGAAGGGGCGGTATCGGTCAAGGTAAAACGTGAATACTTTGGCGTCCGGGAGTTTATCAATTTCTTGGGCCTGTTCGTCTTGCAGGAACGTTGTGGCCCGGTGCACGTGCTGGTCGTAGATGGGGCACTCGTCTGGCAGGCAGCAGTGCAGGAAGAAGATTCGCCAGACCCGGCCGCCGGTCAAGATGTGCTGTAAGGCATAACTAGGATTCTCGATGATTTCAGGCAGGCGGCCGTCAAGGAGTAACTGCCAGTTCCTCTTTACGAAGTCCCGGGAGAAGTTGCGGGGGTCCTTCCACTTGAACAGTGCATTAAGACACACGAGTGCATTCTCGTAATCTGCCGCACGGACCAACGGGACGAAGTGCCTGATTGCTTCAAGATAACTCTTATCGTCCGTCTCGGGATCTGCTGAGTAGTCAGTCCGCCAGAAAGTGACGAAGTCGCTGGGTGTGGCCGTCTTCCCGGTACATGTCAGTAGCCGCATGGGTTGATCTCCAGTGCCCCAGGGCTCTGGGGTCAGAGCTTGAATAGTGATTAGCGTACCCCGCTGCCACCCAGCGGGGCCGGACGGTCAAGTTGCTCCCTGGCGGGCCCTCCGCCGCCTTGCCCCCCAACGTTTTCGAAAAGAACCAGGAACAATAACGAACGCCACTGCCATGGATGGTAGCCCATGAGCGGACAAGACGTCAACGCTTAACCGCCCCTCCGACCGCGCCGGCGCCTCCACCCGTCCCGCCGCCAGGTCCCC
>JANYLN010000062.1 GCA_025357795.1 Planctomycetota bacterium | reverse complement strand
AGCGGTGTGACCCAGGCCAACCTGGTCAGCCAGCCGGCCCCGCTGCCCGATCCCAGTGTCGCCTCCCCGGCCGCCGCCGTCCCTGCGGCCATGATCACCCAGGATGTCGTCTGGGCCTTCCTGCGGCTCAACTTCGATATGCAGCAGCAGTACGAGATTTTCCGCCAGAACAACTACACCCGCGAGCAGGCCAACCTCATCCTCATCATGGAAATCCAGGCCCAGCGCCAGCGCGTCTACCCGGATGGCTCCACCGGCTCCTGGGAGGATGTCAAATCCTATAAGACCGTCCAGGTCTCTTATCCCCAGGCTGTTACCGTCCAGGAGGACGGTACGCTGTCGCACACTGACGATCAGGCGACCCGCAGTCTCTTCGGCGGCCTGATGCTCGTCGAGCAGAATATCCTCTATCCGCTGCCCCGGATCCTCGGCGGCGATCCGTTCACCCCCTATGGCATCCCCACCCCCATCGTCGAGTCCGCCTCGGGTCCCGGCCAGGGTGCCCCGGCCATCGTCCGCCCCATGCCGACCCGCCAGCCCGTCGGCCGCGCCCCCCGTGGTGGCAGCCGTGGTGGCGAGGGATCTTCCCGCGGCGGGGAGGGACCTTCCCGCGGCGGAAATGAGTCGGTCACTCGCGGCGGTCCTGAAGGGGGGGCGCCGCGTTCGGCTGGCCCCACCATTGACAAGCAAGCCCTCGCCACCGCCAATCAAGCGCTCCAGCAGGCTCGCAAAGCCTTCAACGAGCGCCGCTACGTCGAGGCCAAGCAAGCCCTCGAATCGGTCCGTGGTATCCCCGGCTTGCGCAGCCAGGTTGCCGAACTCGAGCAGCAGATCAATGCCGCTTATACCAAGTGGCAGGAAACGGAGGCCAGCGCCGCGGCTCGTAAGGCCAGCGAAGAGGCCCGCAACGCCGAGCTCTGGGTTTACGACATGCAGGCTCCCGCCGGCAAGACCTATCGCTACCGCGCCCGGCTGGTCGTCTTCAACGTCTTCGCCCACCCTGACAGCGATCGCATTAACGAGCTGAAGAACCCCCAGGACGGTGGCAGGATCGCCCTCGTCGGCGAGTGGTCCGCTCCCAGCGATCCGATTCCCTTGGCCGATTTCCACTACTTCTTCTTCACGGGGGCCGCCTCCGATAAGGAAGCCGCCAACGTCGACATCTTCCGGTTCCAGCAGGGGCGCTGGTTCAAGGACATCGTCCGCGGCCTGGCCATCGGTGATGCCATCGGCAATCTCAAGCAGGCCAACACCGGGGCTGGCCCCGTGGACGTGGATTACCGGACCGGCTGCGTTGTCGTCGATATTGGCACGGATAACAGCGCGACCGTCGGCACCGATACCAAGGGCGTCAAGCTGGCGATCAAGCGTCAGCCCAGCCAGCTCCTGGTCTGCATGGATGCAGAAGGGGCCATCGAGCCGCGCTGGGTCGCCATCGACCGTACCAGTGCCCTCTACAAGGATCTGGATGCCAAGGTCAAGGCCGCCGTCGAGCCGCTCGCCCCGACCGCCAGCGGCACGCCGCGGATGCCCTGACAGCCCTGTTAAAAGCGAATGCGCGGTTGCAAGCTGATGGTCATGGCAGTACACTTACGCCAGCTTGTAATTCTGCCGCAATGCCGGTAAGTATAGGCGGGTGTCCCGGTTGGCGTATGGACCCCATGCGGCCTGCGAAGGACGGCTTACCTCGATGGTGCGGAGCATGGCGTGGCTCCCACCCCTACAGCAGCACAGGAGGCACTGCCTTGAACCGGCGTAATCTGTTAGGCGGAGTGTGTCTGGCCGTGTTGGCAGTTGTGTGCAGTGGGGCGCTCGGCGCTGCTGTGGAAGACCTGCAGCGGGCCGTGCAGCTCTACAATTCCCAGGACTATACGCAGGCCCGTGATCTGCTGCAGAACCTCGACCCGGCGGGCCTCACCGACGAGCAGCGCGCCACCCGTGCTGACTACCTCGCCAAGGCCCAGCAGGCCGACCGGCTGCAGCTCAAGGCGCAGCAGGACCTCTCTGACGCCGAGGCCGCTCTCAACGCCGGCAGCCTCGATCAGGCCGAACGTCTGTACGGCACCATCCAGCAGAATGAATATGCGACCGTCAGCCAGAAGAACCAGGCCGCCGAGTCGCTCCAGCTGATCGCCCAGAAGCGTCAGCTCGCCCAGTCGACCCAGCCCGCCGACGAGCCCGCCGCGGCCCCGGTTCCCGTGCTGGCGCCGGCGGAAGCCTTGGTTGCGGCGGAAGCACCGGCCCCGGCAGCGGTCCCGGCCGAGGCGCCCGCGGCCCTGCCTGTTCCCGCCGAGGTTGCGGCCCCGACGGTCCTGCCCACGACCCAGCCGGTCGCCCATGACATGGACGTCCAGCGTCAGGCCGTCCTCCTGGTCGATCAGGCCCGCCAGTTGCTTCAGGCCGGCGACTACGACGCCGCCGATGCCCGCCTGGCCCAGGCCCTGCGACTCGTCCCCAACCTGCCGGAGGCCGTCGAAGTCCAGCGTCGCGTGCAGGAAGCCCGCCTGGCCCTGCCGGCCTCCAGCTTGGTCAGCCGCATCCGCCAGACTAACCGCCTGCAGTGGGACTTGGCCGTCCGCAAGTACCGTGACCTCGAGCAGCAGATCCTCCGCGACGTGAACAACCACGACTTCGACGAGGCCCGCCGCAAGCTCCTGCAGGCCCGCCAGGTCATCGCCTCGGCCCGTCCCTACGCCGATTCGCCCGAGATTTATGCCGCCCTGCTGACCGATACCGAGGGGCTCGACAAGTTCATCAGTGACGAAGAGCGGACCTACAACGAGCAGCGTGTCCGCGAGATGTACATCAAGACCGGCCAGGAAGAGATCTCCCGTCGCCAGCTCGCCGAGGAGACCAAGAAGCGCCAGACCGACGAACTGATGAGCGAAGCCCAGCGGCTCTACCGCGAGCGCCGCTACGAGGACGCCGTCGAGACCCTCAAGCAGGTCCTGGCCATCGCCCCGGATTACGAACTGGCCCGCTGGCTCAAGAGCGACTGGGAAGAGATGGCCATCCACAAGCGCGAAAAGGGCATGATCCAGGACATGCAGCGCGAGCGCCAGATCACCCTGATCGAAGCCGATGAGTCCATGATCCCCTGGCACGTGTATGTCCGCTATCCGGACAACTGGCCCGAGATCAACCGCCGCCAGGCCCGCTACGGCGCCTTCCAGCGGATGGACGATAAGGCCACTCGCGATGCCCGCAGCGCCCTCGACCGGATCATCGAGGGCGAGATCAGCTTCGAGGCCGGCGTGACCTTCAACGACGCCATCGAACGCATCCGCCGCGACAGCGGCCTGAACATCGTGGTCAACTGGAACGCCCTGCAGCAGTTCGGCATCACCCGCGAGCAGGAAGTGACCCTTCCCCGCCTGACCAACGTCACTTGGCGCCAGATCCTCGAACTGTTGCTCAAGCAGGTCAGCGCCAGCCTCGGCGGCGTCACCCAGCTTGACTGGACGATCGAGGGCGGCTTGCTCACGATCTCCACCCGCGATGATCTCAGCACCAACCAGACCACGCAGGTCTATGACATCGGCGACCTGCTCGTGCCGCGCTTTGCGGTGCCGCAGGGCGGCGGCCTGAGCCTGGGTGGTGGCACCGGCGGCGGTGGTGGTGGCACCGGCGGTGGTGGTGGTGGTGCCACCGGTGGTGGTGGTGGTGGCGGCATGGGCGGTGGCGGCGGTGGCAGCAGTGGCGGCGGTGGCAGCAGTGGTGGCGGTGGTGGCGGTGGCAGCAGTGGTGGCGGTGGCGGCAGCTCCGGCACTACGCGCACCATCCAGGACATGGTCGATGACATCCAGACCCTGATCACCGATACCGTCCAGCCCACGTCCTGGTCCACCGCAGGCGGTAACGCCGCGGTCCGCGTCTGGAACGATCGCGCTCTGATCATCAGGCAGACTCCGCGTGGCCACGAGGAAATCCGCACACTGCTCACGCAGTTGCGTGAGATCCTCTCGATCCAGATCGCTGTCGAGGCCCGCTTCCTGACCGTCAGCCGCAACTTCCTGCGGGAAGTCGGCGTCGATCTGGACATGGTCCTCAACCAGGGCACCGCCGGCTTCGACCGCGCCAGCAGTGGCGGGGCTCCGATCATCGATCCCGGCACCGGAGCCGCGGTGTTGATGCCCCGGCAGTTCGGCCGTATCGGCGTCGTCCCGAACACTCCCAGCGTCGGCCCGCTCAGCGCCGGTACGGCCCTGTCCCAGAAGACCCCCAACCAGCCGTACGGCTTTGTCGGCGGCGTGCCCAAGGCCACCGACGTCCCGCCGCACAGCAGCCGGTTCACCCCGCTGCCGATCACGAGCAACACAGTTAACCTGGCCAGCCCTTCCGGCGTTACGACCAACGTCCCCGGTTCGTTTGCCTCCGGTGTCGCCGCCAGCCCCGGCATCAACTTCGGCGGCAGCTTCCTGGACAACATCCAGGTGGACTTCCTGATCCGGGCCACCGAGGCCGACCGGCGCAGCACGATTCTGACTGCCCCGCGGGTCGTCTTGCGCAATACGCAGGAAGCCAGCATCTCCGTGGTGACCCAGACGGCCTACGTTTCCAACGTCGTGCCCGTGGTGGCCTCCAGCGTCGCGACCGGTGCCCCCCAGATCAGCACCGTCGGTACGGGCTCGAATCTCTGGGTGCAGGCGGCGGTCTCCAGCGATCTTAAGTACGTCCTGCTGAGCCTGCAGCCGTACACACAGCGCCTCGTCGGCCTGGTCAGCGCCACCCCGGTAACCGGCGTGTCCAGCGGCGGCGGCGGCGGCCTGGGCGGTGGTGGCGGCGGCACGTCGAGCTTCACGATCCAGCTGCCCATCGTGGAACAGACCCAGGTGTTTACGCAGGTGTCGGTGCCCGACGGCGGCACGCTGCTGCTGGGCGGCCAGAAGCTCGTCGGCGAGGTCGAGGTCGAGGCTGGCGTACCCTTGCTCAGCCACATCCCGTTGCTGAACCGGGCCTTTACTAACCGTACCTCGGTCAAGGATGAGCAGACCCTGCTGATCCTGCTGACCCCGAAGATCCTCGTTCAGCCGGAAGAGGAAGAGCGGGCCTACCCGACGCTCCACGAGGCAGCGCCCTGACGCGGACGCCATCGCATCCGAGAAATCCCGAGGGCTGGGCACCGCAAGGTTCCCAGCCCTCTTTGCTTATCTACGGCCGCAGCTTCCGCCCCTCTTGCCTCGCCTGTCACTTCGTGACCTTGTCATCTTCACTCTGCCAGCGTTGGCTGCGCCGTCCGAAGCGCTTCGCTGACCTGCACCGGGTACGCGTAGGTCCCCCGCAGCTCCTTGGTCGGCTCCGGCAGCGACCCCACCTGCCGTCTCGCCCGCTCGGCCAGCCGCGCCACGTCCGGCAACTCCGCGATCAGGCGCCCGCCCGCGATGTACTGCTGCAGCAGCGGTTCGCCCTCGCGCAGCTCTTCCGCCAGCCCAAGCACGTCCCGTGCGGCACGGCCATCGGTCCCGTACTGCCGCCATACCTGTTTGCGGCCACCCCAAGTCGCCTTGTCCTGGCTGCGCTTGATCACGGTTCGCCAGCCCTGGTCGGCCTCCCGCGTCGCGACCAGTTTGTACACGATCGACAGGGCCGGCGCATCCCGGCTGGTGACCATGTCCGTGCCGACCCCAAACGAGTCGATCGGCGCGCCCGCCGCCAGCAACTCCCGGATGGCGAACTCGTTGAGGTCGCTCGAAGCTACGATCTTCGCCTGCGCTGCGCCGTTTGCATCCAGGATCCGTCGCACCTGGCGCGACAGTTCCAGCAGGTTCCCGCTGTCCAGCCGCACGCCCTGCAGCCGCTCCCCCAGCGTCTGGGCGGCTGTCCGCGCCCCCCGTAGCGTGTCGTACGTGTCGATCAGGCAGACCGTCTGGTCGGGGAACACCTCACAGAACGCGGCGAACGCCCCGGCCTCATCAGCGAACGCCATCACCCACGAGTGCGCCATCGTTCCCACCGCCGGCACCCCCAGCCGCCGCGCCGCCTCGACATTGCTCGTGCCGGCGGCCCCGCCGATGATCGCCCCCCGCGCCGCCAGCAGACCCGCCTGCGGCCCGTGCGCCCGCCGGGCCCCGAAGTCCACGACAGGCCGCCCCGCCGCCGCCGTCACGATCCGCGTCGCCTTGCTTGCCACCAGCGTCTGGAGGTTCAAGCACGTCAGCAGGTACGTCTCGAGCAGCTGCGCCTCGATCAGGTCCGCCTCGACCCGCACCAGGGGCTCCTCGGCAAACACCACGGTCCCCTCGGGGATCGCCCAGACGTCCCCGCCGAAGCGAAAGCCCCGCAGGTACTCGAAGAACTCGCCCGGCAGCCGCGCGAAGGCCCGCTGCGCCCGTAGCCAGTCGATCGCCTGGCCATTGAACCGCAGATCCAGAATGTACTGCAGTGCCTGCTCCAGGCCCGCCGCCACCAGAAACGACCGGTTGATCGGCAGCACCCGCACGAACGCCTCGAACGCCGCCCGTGGCCGCCTCCGTGCGACGAAGTATCCCGCCGCCATGGTCAGTTCGTACAGGTCCGTCATCAGCGGCAACGCCGCCTCGCTGGGAAACAGGCCGTCCGGCTCTCGCATCGCTTGGCTCCTGGCTGCAGCAATTCTATGTCCCGCATCGGCCGACCGAACCCGAACTTGTACACCTGCCGCCGCCGCGGGATAATGAGTATACGTCTGTCCGTGCGTGCTCGAACAGAGGTCCGCGACATGCAACACTGGCTGCAAATCGAGGAAGGTTTGTATCGCCTCAAGGGCCGCATCGCTGGTTACGCCCTCCTGCGCGATGGCCAGTGCCTGATCGTCGATCCGCCCCGCGCCGACTGGCCCGCCGCCCTCGCCGAACTCGGTGTGCCCCGCGCTGACTGGGTCCTGGCCACCCACCATCACCGCGACACCCTGGCCGGGGCGCAGGAGCTGGTCGCCCGCGGCGCGCGGCTGTACGTCCCGGCAGGCGAGGTCGATCTCGTGGCCCGCGCCGCGGACTTCTGGCAGACCGCCCGCACGTACATCCTCTACGATTGTGACAGCACCTTCTCCGCCCTGCGCGAGAGCGTTCCCGTCGCCGGCGGCCTGTCGCCGAACTCCTCCCTCTCGCTCGGCCCCTGGCAGATCATGGTTCTGCCGCTACGGGGCCACACCCGCTGCCACAGCGGCTACCTCGTCGATCACGCCTCCGGCCGGCTCGCCTTCGTCGGCGCAGCGATGGCGGGGGGTGGTACCGTGGACAAGTGGTGCGACTTCCACTGGGACTACATGGACTTCAATCGTGGCCACCGTGTGCTGCTGGAGGACCTCGGCGCCCTGGCCGCCGCCAAGCCCAACCTGCTCTGCCCCTCGCACGCCCAGCCTCTCTACGACATTGCCGTCGAACTGGACGCCCTGCAGGCAAACCTCCGCCGGTTCATTGACCTCGTCGAGCCCAACCGCATCCCCCGCCAGCGCGACGAACTCTACCAGGTCCTGCCGCACGTCTGGTTTATCGGTCAGACCTGCTACGCCATCGTTGCCCCCGACGGCTCGGCCCTGCTGTACGACGTGGGCTACTTCGATCCGACGCGCAGCCGCCTGGCGGACTTCTGCCGCCTGGCGCACGTCACGCGCATCGAGGCGATCGCCTTCAGCCACTACCACGACGATCACTGCTGGCGCGCTACCGAGGTCGCCCACGGTGTTTCCGGCACCTCGCACGCGGCACCCCGCTCGCAGATCTGGTCGCACCGCATCCTGGCGGACATCCTCACCGACCCCGACCGCTTCCGCTATCCCTGCCTCATGCCCGACTCGATGCACCTCGACCGCGTCTTCGACGACGCGTCGTTCGAGTTCCATGGCATCCCCCTGCATTACATATTCCTGCCAGGCCAGACGTACTGGCATGCGGGGCTCGTCGCCGAGGTCGACGGCCGGCGAATCGCCTTCACGGGCGACAACCTCTGGCGCCCCGCCACGCGCGATCGCGCCGTAATGGGCCCGATTATCAGCCGCAACCGCTATCTGCCCGGCCGGAGCCACGACTATTCCGCCCGCCGGCTCCTCGATCTCGATGTAACGACGATTGCCCCGGCCCACGGCGAGATCTTCGAGGTGACCCGTGCGGACCTCGAGGGCTATCGCGACTGGGCCGACGCCGTTGCCTGCTCGGCCCGCTCCCTTACCGGCCCCGATCTGGCCGGCATCGACTGCTGGTGGTGCCGCATCGACCCGTTCCATGTATATGTAACCGCGGGCGGCACGGTCCCCCTGAAGGTCGTCGTGGACTCGCCGTTTTCGCGGCCCGTCCGGGTCCGCGTGAAACTGAACCTCCCGGCCGGCTTCGCCGCCCAGGCCATGCAGGACTCGATGTACCTGCCCGCCGGCGCCAGTGAATCGGTCGCCTTTCGCCTGTTCGTCCCCTCCCACTGGCCCGCCCGGCGCCGCCTGCCGATCACCGTTGACCTGCTGATTGGCGGCGAGGTATGGCCCGAACAGGCCGAAGCCCTGCTCATCCAGCAGGTTGTCTGATTTGCCCAAACGAAACCGCCCGACCTTGCTTTCGCCAGGCCGGGCGGCTCATGTGTCTCTCGTCAGGATTCAGCGATGGGCTGATGCGCGTCGGCGGCAGCCGAGTGGGGCCACCGGCGGATCGCAGGCCCTATCGCTGTGAACTCACATTCGGATCGGCCACCGTCAGATCGTCGAACGACGCCAGCGTGTCTCCGTTGACCCAGAAGCCCACCTTGCCCGCCTCGGCAAAGGTGAAATCCCGTTCGCTGACCATCTTCTTGCTGTCCAGGTAGGCCGTGATCCGGTCGGCCTTCATTTCCACGCGGATCTCGTGCCAGGCGGCGCCCGCTTCGGTCTCGGCGACGCCGGTGCCGAGGCGCTTGCGCTTGGCATCCTTGACCCGCCAGACGTCCAGGGTATTCTCGCCCTTGTTGTAGGCCGCCACGTAGTAGTTATTCGCGTCCTGGTACCGCCAGACCAGCCCCGCGCTGTTGCCGTCCGTGCCGCCGGTGACGCTCACCTTGGCGCTGGTGTCCACATCCGCCAGCACCGGCTGGTTTGCTACCAGCAGGTTGAACGTAGACGCGCCGTTCTTATTATCCGTAACGGCCACCACGTTCGGCCGCGAGGGGGCCGCTTCGTCCGCCGTCAGCTTCCACGTGGCCGGCTGGTTGTCCCCGTCGGTCTCGACGGCCGCAAAGCCCGCCGGCATCGCCCCGACCGGCTCGCTGTCGAACGGGATCACGATCCCCGCCGGCGGCAGGTTCGTCGTCGGCGGCGTTGGCGCCGGCGTGGTCGGCATCATGTCCGGCTGGATCGGCTCGGCCGGGAGCGGCGGCTCCTCCCGCAGCGCGGGCCGTGGTGCGCGCGGCGCCGGAGGCGCAATCGGTTGCGGCCGGACGGTCGCGGGGGGCGTCGGCATGACCGCCGGCGCCGGAGCCGGCCGCATGGCCGCCGGGGACGGCACGATCAGGGCGTCGACTTCCGTCTTGACCGTCTCGTTGCCGATCACGAATTCCACTTCGTAGTAGATCCGGCTGTCCTTGCGCTTCAATTCGGCCTTGTAGACCCGTCCGCCGGTCTGGTTTTCGGTGATCCGGACCGCGTCTATTATCGACAGCCGGATCACCGCCATGTTCGCCCGCATCTTCTCGGCCTTGCTCTCCGCCGAGGCGACCGAGCTCAGTGCCAATACTGTGCCTGCGACAACCACCACCGCCGTTGCAACGTGTCGCCCGAACATCGAAGGATCCCCTTCATCCAACCAACTGTAGTGTCTTGTCTGTCTCCTGCCCGATATGCCGGCAGGGCATCCCCGTATTATCGCACGGCGGCCGCCAATGTACACGCCTGCCGCATCATTACATGATAGGCAGGCTCCGCATTGGCCGCCGCCGCTTGTTGTACAGTTGCCTGGGGACAGCTAGCCGGCTCGTTCCGCATCGTCCCTCACGCCTTCATATGCTTGATCACTTCCTGCCCGAACTCGCTGGTCTTGACCTTCCTGGCCTGGATGCCCTCGGCCTCCAGCAGGCGGTGGAAATCGTACGTCACCGTCCTGGCCTTGATCGCACCAGCCATGCCCTTGTCGATCAGGTCCGCCGCCTCGATCCAGCCCATGTGCCGCAGCATCATCTCGCCCGAGAGGATCACGCTGCCCGGGTTGACCACGTCCTGGTTGGCGTACTTCGGGGCCGTGCCGTGCGTCGCCTCGAAGATCGCGTGGCCGGTCACGTAGTTGATGTTGCCGCCCGGCGCGATGCCGATCCCGCCCACCTGCGCCGCCAGCGCATCGCTGATGTAGTCACCGTTGAGGTTCATCGTGGCGACCACGTCGTACTCTTCCGGCCGCAGCAGGACCTGCTGCAGGAAGTTGTCCGCGATCGCGTCCTTCACGCAGATCTGCCCCGACGGCGCCTTGCCCGCGCAATCCTCCCACGACACCGCCTTGCCCTGGTACTGCTCGCGGACCAGCTCGTAGCCCCAGTCACGGAACGCGCCTTCCGTGAACTTCATGATGTTGCCCTTGTGCACCAGCGTGACGTTTTTGCGTCCGTTGGCCACCGCGTAGTCCAGCGCCGCCACCACCAGCCGCCGGGTCCCTTCCCTGCTGATCGGCTTGATGCCGATGCCGCTGGTCTGGGGGAACCGGATCTTCGTTACGCCCATCTCCTTCTGCAGGAAGTCGATCAACTTCTTGGCTTCCGGCGATCCAGCCGCCCACTCCACGCCCGCGTAGATGTCCTCCGTGTTCTCGCGGAAGATCACCATGTCCACCCGTTCGGGGTGCTTGACCTGGCTGGGTACGCCCTGGAAATATCGCACCGGCCGCAAACACACGTACAGGTCCAGCATTTGCCGCAGCGCGACATTCAGCGAGCGGATGCCCCCGCCCACCGGCGTCGTCAGAGGCCCCTTGATGCCGACGTGGTACGCCCTGAAGGCCTCGGCGGTCTCGTCGGGCAGCCACGTGCCCGCCTGCTCGAAAGACTTCTGTCCGGCATACACCTCAAACCAGGCGATCTTCCGCTTGTTTCCGTACGCCTTCTGCACGGCGCCCTCGAGGACGGCCTTGGATGCTCGCCAGATATCCGGACCCGTGCCATCGCCTTCGATAAACGGGATCACCGGATGGTCCGGCACGGAGATTGTGCCAGGCGCGCTCAGGGTGATCGGGTCGCCTTCGGTCGCCTTGCTGGTCAGCTTCAGGGTCTTCGCCATGTGCAGTGTGTCCTCTGCGGCAAGCCGGGCGCAGGATCTTGCGCCTCGATCTGATTGTAGGTGTCCCAATGCCTTGCCTCGCCGTCTTCAGACGACAGGCCGAGTCGCTTATGGTCCGCCCAACCGGCGCAGCTGCGCCAAAGCCGATCGCGGACAAATACCTATAGCAAAATCTAGTCTCGCCCTCTGCATGCGTCAACCTGTCCCGACCCGCATGGTGTTCGATGGTCACGATGGCCATCTCTTTTTACGCCGGATACATAGGAGACACTTGCAAAACCCCTGCCAGCCAAAGTGGCACGGGCATCTTGCCCGTGATTCATGGGCTGGAAGCCCATGCCACAGTGGGTTTTGCAAGTGCCTCATAGATAACACCTGTCCGACCCGCGGAATCCTGCTTTGGCGTTGGGTCACCCCCGAAGGCTTGTCGCTGACGCCGCTGTTGTTGGTCCCCTTGTCACTTCCTCACGTTATCGGCGGTTGCCCCTGCCCACCCGCCCTCGGCAAATTGCGGTTATGCGAACTCCACCCTAAAATGGTGGCGCAGAAAGGCCGTCATCGCGTCATGGGAAGTATACAAGGGCGGTCCGAGACCGCCCGTCTAATCTGCAGCGCGGGAGCACGCATTGCCATCCAGGTTGGCAGACACGCACAGACCCTCGCCGGGTCCGGTCCGGGACGCCTCGTCCTCCGGCCGGTTCCGCTGGTGCTTCGCGCCCGCCGCCCCCGCTCTGCAGCAGGCGATCCGTGAAATCCCCTGGGATTGTCTGGAATCCTTCCCTGCCGCCCGCCGGGTCAAGGTCGCCGAGAACCGCGACGTCTACCGCATCGACCTGCCCGCCGGGGTGATCTACGCCAAGTGCTACCGCGCGCAAGGCCTCGTCAAGCAGCTCGTCGAACGCCTCCGCGGCCCCGCCGCCCGGCGCGAATGGCTCGCCCTCCGCCGCGCCGCCGACATCGGTCTGCAGGCCCCCCAGGCTCTCGCCTATGCCACCGCCGCCACCGCCAAGCCGGACCGCTATTCCGCCCTGCTGATCACTGCGGCCATGGCCCCGGGCGCCCGCTCGCTCGACGAGGCTTGGCTTGCCGCCGCCAGCCAGCCGGACCCGCCGGTCGCCCGCCGCCACAAATGCCGGCTCATCGAGGCCCTCGCCGAGCTTCTCTCGCGGGCCCATGCCGGCGGGCTGTTCCACCGCGATCTGCACGTCGGCAACATCCTGATCTTCCCGCACAACGGCTCGGTCACCGCCGCGATGATCGACCTGCACAACGCCCGGCTCTGCAAGGGGCTCGCCCTCTCAGGCCTCCACCGCAACCTGGTCCAACTGAACCAGTGGTTCGCCCGCCACGCCAGCCGCACCGATCGCTTGCGCTTCCTCAAGATCTATTGCCGGTGCCTGCAGCCGCGGATCGGGCGGGCCGCGGGCCAGGGCTACGACCACAAGGTCTTCGCCCGGCATGTGCTCAAGGTATCCCACAGCTACGCCGCCCGGCTCTACGCCAAGCGCGACCGCCGGATCCTCAAACGAAACAAGTACTTCACGACCCTGGCCCTGTCCGGCGGCTGGTCGGCCCGCCTCGCCCTCGAAATCAAGCATGGCCGGCCCTACGACCACCCGCTGGACCACCTGCCCGACAAGAAGGGCTGGCGCGACCTGCTCGCCGACCTCGACGTGCTGCTGGCCGGCGACGCCGTCCGCGTGCTCAAGAACTCCTCGACCCGCCGCGTCCTGCAGGCCGATGTCCCCTTCGCCGGCCGGGCCTGGACCCTCATCGCCAAACACGAGCAGGGCAAGGGAGTGCTCTCCTGGCTGCTCGCCCGGCTGGGCCGCGACCCGCTGCAGCGCGAATTCCTCACCGGCTGGCAGTGCCTGCACCGCGACCTGCCCGTGGCCCTGCCGCTGGGCCTGCTGATCCGCCAGACCCCCTCGCGCAGCGAGTCGATTCTGCTGGTCGAGTACCTCACCGACTCGTGCGACCTCGACACCTTCGCCCGCTTGCGCCTGCCCGAGCTGCCCCCCGACCAGGCCCGGTCGCTCAAGCGCCTCGTATGCCGGCAACTCGCGCAGACGCTCCGTCGCATGTGGACCTGCCGCCTGGCGCACCGCGACCTCAAAGCCGCCAATGTCCGCCTGCAGATCCCCCAGGGCAATCTCGACGCGGTCAAGATCGTGCTCGTTGACGTCGACGGCATTCGCACCGTCCGCTTCTCGCTGCGAAAGGCCCTGCTGCGAAGCCTCGCCCGTCTCGACGCCAGCTTTGCCAGCAGCGCTGCCGTCACCCGCACCGATCGGCTGCGCCTGCTGTTGGCGGTGCTCCGCGGGATCGACTCGCCCCAGCCCGACTGGAAGGATGCCTGGCAGCAGATCCGAGCGATGAGCCTGCGCGACCAGGCCACCATCGCCAAAACGCTGCCCTGGCTCCAGCCCATCGTCGGATCGGCGGGTGCCGAATGATCGCCGCACCGGCGCCCATCCGCATTCTTGCCCCCGCCAAACCCAGCACGCAGTTCTGGCCCGACCTCGCGGCCCGCGACGTTCGGCGGATCCTGATCATCAAGCCCAGCGCCGTCGGCGACATCGTCCGCACGCTCCCTGTCCTGACCGCCCTGCGCCGCCGCTGGCCCGACGCCCACATCGCCTGGCTCGTCGCTGGCCACTGCGCCGATGTCCTCACAGGCCACCCCGCGCTCAACCAGGTGATCTGCTTCGACCGCCGCGCCTACGCATCCGTCGGCCGGGATCTCTCCATCACCCAGGCCTTCACCCGGTTCGTCCTGGACCTGCGGGCCAGCCGCTTCGATCTGGTGATCGACATCCAGGGCCTGTTTCGCAGCGGTTTCTTCTCCCTGGCGACTGGCGCCCCCGTCCGCATAGGCCGCGGCGACTCCCGCGAGTTCACCGGCTTTTTCTACACCCACCGCGCCGCCGTCGACGAACGCCGCATGCATGCCCTCGTGCTCAACACCGGCATGGTCGCCCCGCTGGGCGTGAAGGTGCAGCCTTCGGTGGACGATCTGTACATCTCCCCCCAGGCCCGCTCCGGTGCGCAGCGAGTCCTCGCCGAGCACGGGGTTGCCGTTGGCTTGCCCTACGCCGTAATCGCCCCTGGCTCCAATTGGCCGACCAAGAACTGGCCCGCCGGCAAGTTCGGCCATGTCGCCCACGGCCTGCGCTGCCGCCTCAATCTGCCCTCGGTCGTCGTCGGCACCGCGGGCCAGACCCCCATGGCCGAGGAGATCCAGCGGCACGAACCCTCCGCCGTCTCCCTCTGCGGCAAGAGCACCCTCGCCGAACTCGTCGCCGTGATCGCCGGTTCGCGCCTCGTCGTTGCCAACGACAGCGGCCCCATGCACATCGCCGACGCCCTGGATATCCCCCTGGTTGGCGTCTTCGGCCCGACCCGTCCCGAGATCGTTGGTCCGTTCCGCCGCACCGACGGCGTGATCCGCGCCAAGCTGCCCTGCCTGGGCTGCGGCATCAAGCGCCTCAATCGCTGCCCGTTGGCGCATCGCTGTATGAACAGCCTCCCCGCCGAAGACGTCCTGGACCTCGCCGCGCACCAGTTGCAGCGGTCCGCCTCGCGGTAAGATCCCCGGATCTCCTTGCCGTTCCCTTCGTTAGCTACCGCCGGCCTTGAAGCAGGATGTGCGCCGCCCCCCAATTGCTGTTGCCGTCGTTGCTGTTGTTGCCCTTCTCCCGTCTCTACCCTGCCATCTCATCCAGGTTCCGGATCGTCCCCTCCAGCACCTGCGTCCCGCCCAGCAGATCCGCAAACAGGCAGTACTCGTCCGGGCTGTGGCCGGTGCTGGCCGAGCCCGGCCCGATGTTGTACGCGTGCATCCCGTGCCGCGCGAAGATCACCAGGTCCTGCCGCCCGCGACTCAGCCGCGGCTGGAACGGTCGACCCGAATCCATCAGCGCCTTGCGGCCCGCGGCGATGAGTCGGCTGTTGCTGGGCGTCACGCATGCGTCCTCCCACCGCCCGAATTGCACCTGCGTCTCGCCCAGCCCCGCCACCAGGTTCTGGATCTCCCGGGAAACCTGCTCGAGCGTCTCCCCCGGCGCCGTCCGCCGCGAGACCTGCACCGTGCAGCGGTCCGGAATCACATTGACCGCCACCCCGGCGTTCATGACCGTCACCGCCACGGTGGGCCGCGTCATCACGTCCGGGCAATCGCTCCAAAGCGACCGCCATCGGCGGCGTAGCTCCTCGTTGTAATAGCCGACCCGCTGGGCGAACTCCGCCGCCGGCAGGATCGCGTTGACGCCCTTTTCCGGGTACGCGCTGTGACTGGTCCGTCCGAGAAACGTCACCGTCGCGCGCAGGTGCGCCTGGCTGCCCACGCACGGGAACAGCAGGCCGTTGCCCGCGCCGCTGGCCTCCGCGGTGATCGCATAATCCCCGCCGTACCGCTCGCAGAGGTTGTTCACACCGTTCCGCTTGCCCGGCACCGCGTTCTCCTCGCAGATCGTGAACCCGAAGATGATCCGCGTATTCTTCGGCTTGTGGCGCGACAGGCTGTCGATGCAGTGCATCATTCCCGCCAGCCCCGCCTTCATGTCGCTGGCGCCTAGCCCCATCAGCCGATCGTCCTGCACGATCGGCGTCCACGGGTCCACCGTCCAGCCCGCCCCCACCGGCACCGTGTCCATGTGCCCCGCCACGTGCAGCGTGTGCTTGTAGTCGGCCGGCGCGAAGATCGCCGCGACGTTCAGGTCCGCATCGACCTCGACGTCCGCGGCGGTCCGCTTGAGACTCTCCGCCAGGTACCGGCTGACGCCTTCCTCCTGGCCGCTGAGGGATCGGATCGCCACCATGTCACGCAGCCGCCCTACCAAGGTCCGCAGAGGCTTCTGGGCCGCTCGATTCATGAATGCCCTCTGGCGATCTGTCCGATCGCCGCGTCGTCAGATGGTACGAAAGTCGATTGCCGTCTTGACCGGTCGGTGGCCCGTCAGCCCCGCCGCCGCCGCCAGTGCCTCCGGCCAGCGCTGCAGCGGGTACACGTCCGCCCGCCACGGGCGTAGCGACAGCTTGCCCTCTTTCACCAGGTCCAGCACCAGCTCGTACGTGTGCCGCGGTCGGCCGCCCTGGCTCTCGATCTGCCGGCCGTAACAACCCACCAGCCGCTGCTCGCGGAACCAGATCGGCGTCAGCTCCGCCAGCACGATCTGTGGCGTGCCCAGCAGCCCGATCGTACCCCGTGCTCGTGTGATCTTCGTCACGTCCGACAGCGACGTTCCCGTGCCGACCGCATCGTACACCAGATCATAGCCCGCCGGGACGAAGCCATTCCCGTACTTGCCCGGCACCAGGCGCTCGCCCAACGCCTCCGCCACCGGCGCGAGTCTCTGCGTCACCCGCCGCGACTTACCCATCACGACCGCCCGGTTCGCGCCCGCCTGCCGCGCTCGCTCGCTCGAGCCTTCGCTGCGAACCAGCGCATCGATCCGCCCGGCAAATCCCAGCGCCCGCAAGCTCGCGATCGTCGCCAGTGCGATAATCCCGCCACCCAGCACTGCGACGCGATCCTCACTGGTCGGCCAGCATCGCAGCACCCCATGTAGCGCGCAGGCCGTCGGGTCGAGCAGGACCGCCTCCTCGTCGTCCATCCCCTCCGGGATGGCGTGCAGCTGCGACTGATGCGCTACGAAGAACTCGCTCCAACTGCCCCCCGCGAAATCGGTCGCGCCCAGCAGCACCGCCGGCCGCACCTGCCCCCGGTCGAAGTTCTCGCACAGACAGAACAACCCCGCCGCGCACGAAGGGCAGGGGGGCCAGATCCCCCGCACCTGGCAACCCAGCGACGAATCCGTCGTCACCCGCTGGCCGACCGTCCAGCCCGTCACGCTGCTGCCGACCTCGATGATCTCCGCGACGTTCTCATGACCCAGCGCAACCCTTCGCGGCAGCCACGCCCGCAGCAGGCTCCCCGGGTGATGTTTCATCTGCACCATGCCCAGGTCCGTGCCGCAGATCCCGCCCAGCCGCGTGTGCAGCAACACCCAGTCCTGGCCCGGCAGGGCCGGGCGCTCCACGTCCCGCAGCCGCACGCAGCCCAGCTTGCTCCAGTAGACCTCCGGCCAGTGCCAGCCGAAGCCCTTGCTGGCGATCCACCGCCAGGCCCGCGGCTCGAATGTCAGGGAAAGCATCGTCGCCATGTATTTTCTCAGCCGTGTGCTGCTGCCGTTATCCGCCGATCTTCACTACCACTTTGTGCAGCCCCCGCCGGTACGTCTCGAGCAGCGAGTCCGGGTTGGCGTCCTGCTGCGGCGGCACCACGATTGTCGTGCCTTCGACTTCCACGCTCGAGCGCACGCCCTCGAGGTCCACCCGTTCCGCCTGGATCGTATGCCCTGCCGAGGCGATTCCCAGCTTCTCCAGGTTCACCCGTAGCGGCTCGTGGTTGCCCGCCAGCGGGATGATCTCGATCCGGCCCGAGAGGTACCGCACCAGCACCGCCCCGTCGGCCTGGATGCCCTCCGCGTCGCGCCGCACCCCGCGGAAGTCCACGTACAACAGGTCGCTGGCCCGCAGCATCTCGAAAGGCTGGCCCGCCTCCAGCGTCAGTTGCTGCTCGATCCCGCTCCCCTTGACGAGATAGCCGTACTGGCCCAGCGTCACGCCCTCGACCGGCCAAGGCTTGTCTGAACGGTTCACCCACACCTGCGTGCCGTTGGCGTACCGCACGTGCTGCCGATGAATATCCCCGTCCCCGAAGGACACCTCCTCCACCCGCTGCAGCCCGATCACCTCGTGCAGCGGCACCCCCAGCCAGTACGTCCCCGCCATCTTCAGCGGGTCCGCCGCAAAGCCGCTCGTAACAACAAAATAAAGCGGCGCATGCCCGAACAGGACGTTCGTGCTGTTGTAGTTGTCCAGGAAAGGCCGCTCGTACAGCCTCGCCGTGAACTCCGCCTGCTTAGGTACGCCGTACCGTGCCGGGTAGCCTACCCCCTGCAGCACCACCCGATCGTGCGCCAGCCAGTCCAGCAGCGGGAAGTACTCCCAGTCCGCCGGGCTGGCCTTGTCGCCCCAGCGATCCACGTCCCACAGGTCGCAGTTCGCCCCGTGTACGCTGTCCAGGTACTTCTCCGTGCATCCCTCGCCCAGCGCCGGGCCGAACACCTTCTCGCTCGCCTGCGCGTACAGCTCCCGCCCCGCCTGCAGCACCTTCTGGGCCCCGACGTACAGCCCCGCCTCGGTCTCGCACGGCTCCGGATCGACGTAACTGGTCACGTCGAGGAAGATCGAGTCCGCGTGTGTCTGCCGCTCCTGCTCGACGTTGCGCTGCATCGCCCGCAGCGCCGAACCCGGCGTGTGCCGTACTGCCTGCTGTTGCGTCTGCGAGTTGTACCAGCCCTGGAACGCGACCCGCTGGCCGTTCTTGCTCCACTCCTTCGGCTGGTACGCGACCGACCACTCCTCGAAGCTCGGCGCGTCCCGGTACAGATCGATGAAGTTCTCGTGCAGCCCGAACAGCATCCCCGCCGCCCGGCAGTACTGCGACAGCTTCGTCATCCCGGCCGGTCCCCCGAACCGCTCCGCCGGCGGCCATGTGTCCGGCAGCTTCACGTCGTAGCCGTACCGCTGCCAGTTGTGCCGTACCACCGCCAGTTGGTCGCATCCCAGAAACACCAACCGCTCCAGGATCTCGTTCACCTGTTCGTACGGCAGGCTGCTCCAATCATCGACGACCATCCGCCCCGCCAGCGTGCTCAGCCGGTGCTGCTGCAGCGCATCCATCGGCGCCTCCCACTCCGGATGCGCGACCTTCCGGTACGCCTGGATCAGCGCCGCCCATTGCCCCTTCGGCGCGACCCCTACGAAGAACTGCACCGCCGCCGCCCGATGCAGCGCCACCGCCGTGATGTGCCCCGCCGGGTCCACGTCGAACCGCCACGACTGGTCCGCGCCCAGCAGGACCGCCTGGCTCTTGCCTTCGGCCAGCACGAAGTTCGTCATCACCCGCGCTCGGCTGAATCGTCCGGGCTTGCGCATCACCCAGCCGTAGTCCATCGCCAGCAATTCCACCCCATCGATCCGCACCGGCAGCGTCAGGCGGCTGAGCTCCTCCGCCCCCGAGACCTGGATCACCGTCACCCGCCCCGGTATGACCTTCGTGCGAATCTCGCGCTTCTCCCCCATCGCCTGCGACAGCGCCAGCGAACCGGCCTTGGCCATCTTCGCCGGCTGCAGCTGCAAGGGCTGACCGTCATACCGCTCCGCCGCCAGCGGCCCGACCTGCACCGCGGCGCCCTCGGAAGTAAGGGTGATTTCGTTGCCGAACAGCCCCGTCGGGTCGAGATTCACCTGTACCTGCACCTTCCCGTCTTCCACCCGCGCGCTCCACTCGCCCGTGGCCTTGAGCCACGGCTTGCCCGTCAGATCGCGCCGCAGCCCATCCCCTTTGCAGCCCAGGGACATCAGCGCGATACTCGTCGCCGCAAGACTCAGCAGCACTGCTCTGGCCATACTGCTACTCCCCATCCTATAATCGAACTGCTATGGGTGACCCGAAGTACGAAGCCAGAATAACCGCCATCCGCGAGAAAATAAAAGCCCTGCCCAAAAACCCGGGCGTCTATCTCTTCAAGGATGACCTCGGCCGCGTCCTCTACATCGGCAAAGCCGTCGACCTTCGCTTACGCGTCTCCAGCTACTTCCAGGACTCCGCCGACCTTGCCGTCAGCCGCGGTCCCCACATTGTCCAGATGGTCGAGCAGGTTGTCGAGATCGACTGGATCGAGTGCGACAACGAGGTCGACGCCCTCCTGCAGGAAAACCGCCTCATCAAGGACATCCAGCCGTCCTACAACGAACGCCTCCGCGACGATAAGACCTTCCCCTACCTCGAAATCACCAGCAAGGACGACTTTCCAGCCGTCTACGTCACCCGCACCCCCCGGCCCGACTCGAAATTGTACGGCCCCTTCGTCGCCGTCTCCGGCCTGCGCGCCGCCGTCAACGCCCTGCAGAAGGCCTTCAAGTTCCGCACCTGCGGCCTCGCCATCCGTGACGACGACCCCGACCGCAAGTTCTTCCGGCCCTGCATCCTCTTTAACATCGACCAGTGTACCGCCCCCTGTGGCGCCCGGATCTCCAAGGACGAGTACCGCAAGAACATCCAGCGGCTGATCAAGTTCATGGGCTCCAGCCGCCGCGTCGTCCTCAAGCAGATGATGGAGGAGATGGAGCAGGCCTCCAAGGACCTCCGTTTCGAGGATGCCGCCCGCCTCCGCGACCAGATCAAGGCCCTCGAATCCCTCAGCCTCGCCGGCGATTCCGACGTGGATTGGCAGCCCGAGGTCTTCCGCATCGACCCCGCCAAGGGCCTCGAACGCCTCGGCGAAATCCTCGGCCTGTCTGCTGCGCCCCGCATCATCGAGGGCATCGACATCGCCAACCTCCAGGGCCAGGAAGCCGTCGGCTCGCTCGTCTGCTTCATCGACGGCCACCCCTTCAAGAACGGCTACCGCCACTTCAAAATCAAGACCGTGCAGGGCCAGGACGACTACGCCATGATCCGCGAGGTCATCCAGCGCCGCTACCGCGAAGCCGCCAAGGGCGAGGAACTCTACCCCGACGTCATCCTCATCGACGGCGGCCTCGGCCAGCTCCACGCCGCCCTGGACGCCTTCTCTGAAATGGACGTCAAGCCCGCCACCGTCATCAGCCTGGCCAAGCGCGAGGAGGAGATCTACACCCGCGCCGGCTCCGCCCCGTTGCGACTGCCCCGCAACGACGGCGCCCTCCGCCTCCTGCAATCCGTCCG
>JANYLN010000036.1 GCA_025357795.1 Planctomycetota bacterium | reverse complement strand
TGCAAGGATGCTGACGCGAGGCACGAGGCAATCGCGAGCAGGCTGGATCCGCTTCCTGCAGCGGACGGGAGCTCTGCTGCTTATGCTGGCGGTCATCCTGGGGATCGAACGCATCACCCGGACCGCCGGCGAAGGTTACGGCCTTGCGATCCTGCTGGCCACCCTCTCGCTCCTGATCGCCATACTCGCGCTGGAGGTCCTCCACAGACGCCGTCAGTCCCGGCACGCTGCACAGGCTTTTGGCGAGTCGCACCGCGAGATCTGCGCCGTCCTCGAGAGCATCACCGACGGGTTCTATGCCCTCGACCGCGACTGGCGCTTCACGTACATCAACGCCCAAGCCGAACGCTACTTCTCCTGCTCTCGCCAGGCGATCCTGGGCAAGAACATCTGGGAGGGCAACCCCCGCCTGGCCGACTCCGTGGTCGAACGGCAGTTCCGCAAGGCGATTGCCGAAGGCACCACCATCGTCTTCGAGGTGCCCCCCCCCATTTCCCGGAGTTGGCTTGAAGTCCATGCCTACCCCTGCAGCGAAGGCCTCTCGGTCTACTTCCGCGATATCAGCGACCATAAGAACACCGAAATCGCCCTTCGCGAGCATGAGGCCATGCTCGCCCACGCCCAGCAGATCGCCAACGTCGGCAGCTGGGAAATGAATCTTCAGACCGGCCAGATCCTCTGCAGCGACCAGGTCTACCGCATCCTCGGCCTTACGCCCAGCCAACTGCAGCCCGGCCAGGACGGCGCCCTGTCCCGCATCCATCCCGACGATCAGGCGCCCCTCGTCCGCGCCATGCGCCGCACCTTCACCGACGGCAAACCCTGCCACGTCGAGATGCGGATCGTCCGGCCCGACGGCACGCTCCGTTGCGTCCTCGCCCAGACCGAGCGGCTCGATGACGCCGACGGCAAGCCCGCCCGGCTGATCGGCACGATCCTCGATATCACCGAGCGCACCCAGATCGAGCAGCAGCTCCGCGAACTCAACGACACTCTTGAGCAGCGGGTCACCGAACGCACCGCCGAGGCCGAGCAACGCACCGCCCAGCTCCGCACCCTCACCAGCGAACTGACCCTCGCCGAGCAGCGCGAACGCCGCCGCCTCGCGCAGATCCTCCACGACCACCTGCAGCAACTGCTCGTCGGCGCCACGTTCAGCATCGTCGCCCTGCGCAACCGCAGCCAGGATGTCGAACTGCTCGCCTCACTCCACCAGGTCAGCGAACTGCTCGACCAGTCCATCAAGGTCAGCCGCTCGCTCACCGTCGAGATCTCGCCCCCCGTGCTCTACGACGGCGGCCTGGCCGTCGCGATGCAGTGGCTCGCCAGTTGGATGCAGGAGAAGTACGACCTCAAGGTCGACGTCCAGGCCGACGACTCGGCCGACCCCGAGGCCGAAGACATTCGCGTCCTGCTCTTCCAGGCCGTCCGGGAATTGCTCTTCAACATCGTCAAGCACGCCGGCATCAACCGTGCGACGCTCCAGACCGATCGCCTCGACGGCGACCGCATTCGCATCGTCGTCGCCGACGAGGGCATCGGCTTCGTCGAGCCGGCCCGCCAGTCGCTCCACGGCATCCACGCCAGCGGCCTGGGCCTGCTGAGCATCCGGGAACGCCTGGAAATCCTCGGCGGAACCCTCGAAATCGACAGCGCCCCCGGCCAAGGCACCCGCGCCGTGCTCATCGCCCCGCTGACGCCCACGGCCCAGCCCCAGGACCCTCCCGTCGCCAACCTCTTGACCGGCACCGCCGCCCGCGACGCCGCCGCCCGTGCCGTCGCAGCCGAACGGCCCGAGGCCGCCCAGGTCGCCGGCCAGGTCCGCGTCCTGCTCGTCGACGATCACAAGATGATGCGTGAGGGCCTGCTCCGCCTGCTGCAGCTCTACCCCGATATCGAGGTCGTAGGGGAAGCCAGCGATGGCGCGGTCGCCGTGGAACTCGCTCGCCGCACCCACCCCGACGTCATCCTCATGGACGTGACCATGCCGCACATGGGCGGCGTGGAAGCCACCCGCCGCATCACTCACGAATTGCCCTCGGTGCGGGTGATCGGCCTGTCCATGCACATCGAGGCCGACATGGCCGACCGCATGCGCAAAGCCGGCGCCGTCCACTACCTCTCCAAGAGTGCCGACCCCGACACCGTCATCGAAGCCATCCGCGGCCCCGCCGCGGGCGACTCCCCTGGCTCCTGCCCGGCCACCGCATGACCTCGACTGGACCTACCGTCCCCGTGAGCCATTCCCGGCGAGTTGGCGGGTACGGGGTTCACTTCCCCACCCTGTCCGGATGCACCCCATCGATCACCTTGTCCTTCTCGACGAACACGTCGCGCATGCTGCCGCAAGCCTCGACGTCCACACCGTGCAACCGCGCCTTCGTCGCCTCGACCTCGACCAGGTGGAACTCGTTGATCCGCACGTCGCCCGTGCCGCTCACGC
Organism: Planctomycetota bacterium; assembly: GCA_025357795.1. Lineage (GTDB taxonomy): Bacteria > Planctomycetota > Phycisphaerae > UBA1845 > JANYLN01 > JANYLN01. The sequence continues at coordinate 15,128 of JANYLN010000036.1, read as the reverse complement.
GGTAGAAGTCCACATCGATCTTCTGGATCTTCAGCTCGCCGCGGACCGGTTCAATGCTGCTGATCTTGCCTTCGACGTGCAGCATGATCTTTGGCGCCGCCAGCTCCACCCGCGGCGATGCCGCACAGCCAGCCAGACCTGCCACGGCCACCGATCCTGCAACCAGCGTCCAGAGCGCCCGCGTCATTGGCCCGCCTCCTTGAACCCCTGCGAAATGGCCATGCCGCCAGCAGCACTGCAAGCGGCGCCACGCGCACACTTGCCGCCACCCAGACACCGGCCGCGTGCCTGTCGCACAGGGAGTCTCCCCATTTTCACGATAAGCACCGTAAGCAACGCATCGAACGGATGATCGATCGGACTCGGCCGGGCATGACTCGCCCGCCGCGCAAGACCTGCACAGCGACACTCTATCTCCACCATCGCTGCATGGCAATCCCTCACCGGCGACTCAGGATGGGCGGAATCCGCATAGCCAAGTAAACCCGTCAAGCCGGATCGCCGAAGTAAGCGCCAGATCGCACATGACACAAGAAAACGGATCATTGGCTAAAGAGACACTTGCAAAACCCCTGCCAGCCAAAGTGGCACGGGCATCTTGCCCGTGATTCATGGGCTGGAAGCCCATGCCACAGTGGGTTTTGCAAGTGCCTCTAAAGAGTGGACACAGGACTTCGCGGTCGGCGTGCAGGAGATCGATCTTCAGCACAAGGCGCTCTTCGAGCACTTGAACAACCTGGCCAAGGCCATGTCGCAGCGCCAGCCAGCCGCGGAAATCGCCAGCACGCTCGATTTCCGGGGCCGCTACGTCCTGCGTGCCTGAACCAGTTTCCCGCCTCAGCGTGAGGTCCCCACCAGCGTGAAACAACTGCCGTGCGGCAGATGCTCGGCCGTCACGTCCGGTAGACTGTCGTTGATATACTGTGTCAGCGTCCGCATGGCGGGCTCTTCGCTGGTCCCGTGGTTGACGCGAATGACCGGGAATCCCTCGTCCGCGGCCCGCTGGAGGTCCCTCCAGTACGTCGTGCCGTCGTCGCAGACGATCGCCACGTCGCAGCCCATCTGCTGGAACACCTCGATCCTGCACGCGCAGCCCGTCCCCACGCCGATCTTCGAGACGACCTTTGCCGGCTCGCCGATCACCTGCACCGCCGGCTCACCGATCGCCGCGGTCTTCTCCGCCATGCCCCGCGCGAACACCTCCAGACTCACCGGCGCAATGTCGTAGCGGTGCTGGTAGCCGTCATAGCCCGTCGCCACCGGTGCGCTCGTAATACCCAGGAACCTTGCCCACGCCCACGGCACCCCGATCCGCGGCATGCGGTCCCACACGTCGTGGTTGCGCAGCACCACCAGGCCGCTCTGCTCGAGGGACCGCCGCTTCTGGCAGCCGACGGGCGAGGCGTCCGCCTGCGGCAATTCGTTGGCGTGGACGTAGAAGGTCGGCTCGTGCGTCATGAGCATGTCGAACCCGCCCGCCACCGCCCGGCGTACCGCCTCGAACGAGCTGATCCACGTGACCAGCACCCGGCGGACCTCCTTGTCCGGATCGCCGATGATGACCCGGTCGACCGTCTTCTCCAGGTCCACCCACGGTGCCTGCGAAACGAAGTGCTCGCGAATCTCTTTCGCCTTCATGAGCTATCAGACCTCCCGCGCCAGCCGCGACGCCATCTCCACCCACCGCAGGATGCCGAACAGGTACGTCTCGATGCTCGCCTGCTCGCGGTACTCCGCGACCCCCTTGAGAAAACTGATGAAGGTCTCCTTGCCCCTCACGGCTTACGAATCGCCTGCCCCAGTTCCGCCGGCAGGTGCTCCGCAAACCGTGTCCAGACGTACTCGCCAACCGCCTCCTTGGTCACCCGCACCACGTAGTCGACCAATTCAAACGCCTCCTCGTCATTCAGCCCGAACTGCTGGCGGATCTCCTGAACGTAGTCGTTGAACGACGGCGCGTTCTTGCGCACTTGCAAACCGCAGAGGTTTTCCACCGTCAGCGGCTCGGGCAGGTGCTCCGCCAGATGCTGCGCAGCCGGGTCATCCACCGAACTCATCAGGGTACCCAGCACCGCCTTGATCATCGCATCCGTGGTCTGGCGATCCCCCGTAAAATCCAGCGTCCCGACGTACTCGACGAATTCTTCGTATTGCATGGTTCTGCCTCTCCTTTGCCGATCTGGAACCTGTCGCCACCTGCGACCAAAAGCCCCCTCCGCAAAAGCAAACCCCTACACTCTGCTGGATGATACGCAGAGCACGAGCCCCCTTCCCACTCCCCCCAACCCCCTGCGCGCCAACCATCGTCGCATCGCTGCCATTAGAACCCCATCCCCTCACCCTAGGCGCCGCTCCCTCGCTCGCTAAGATGGCCCCTGTCCACAAGGAGACACCATGCGTATGCCTCGAACCATCAGCACTGCCTCTGCGACACTCTGCATCGTCGCACTCTGCACCATCCTGCACGCCGCCCCGCCGAGCCAGTCCGCCGCCATTGGTAAGTCCCCCCAACCCGCAGCAACACGCTTCGCCGCCTCACAGACCCCCGCCGCAACCCAGCCGCGCCCCGTCCCGCCGATCGAAAAGGTCCGCCCCGGTGTCCGCTGCCCCGTTACCGCCGACACCCAGGTCTCCTTCTACAAGAGCGCCGCCGAAAATGAGCGATTCTGGAACTACGGCAAGGCCTCCCGCCTCAAACTCAAGGGCTTCGAGGAGTACGTCCTGCTCAAGTTCGACATCGCCAAATGCCGCGGCATGACCGTCCGCCGGGCAACGCTCTACCTGCCCAAAACCGACCAGTGCGCCCCCGCGGTCATCGCCCCCAGCACCGTCAGCGCGGACTGGACCGAAGGCACAGGCCCCGGCCACCCCAATAGCATCGACCAGGCCTCCCGCAGCACAGGCGGCGCTACCGCCCTGCGCGCCGTCCATCCCGACAAGACCTGGGCCGGCCCCGGCTCCGACCTCAAGTGGGTCGTCTTCGGCGAGGGAGGCAGTACGTATGACGCCCGCCCCGCCGGCCTCGCCCGCGACGGCAAGACCGACTACGTCACCGTCGACCTGCCCCTCGACGTCGCCCAGGGCCTCCTCGTCGAAGGCGACTCCTACGGCCTCTGCTTCACCGAGGAAAAGGGCCAGCGAGCCTTCAACAAGGTCTATATCGACCCGCCCAACCCCAACCACTTCATCCTCGCCCGCGAGTCCGGCAAGGCCGCCTTCCTCATCATCGAAGGCGACAAGACCGACCGTACCCCGCCCGACCCCATCTCTGACACCCAGGCCACCCCCGGCCCCGAGGCAGGCGATATCGTCCTCTCCTGGACCTGCACCGCCGACGATGGCCACCAAGGCGCCAAAGCATTGGGCTACCGTGTCTACCTCTCAACCAAGCCGCTCACCGCCGCAACCCTCACCGACAAAACCCTCCTGCCGCGCTGCCAGACCTACCGCCCCAAGGACCCAGGCAGCCGCCAGCTCTTCCCGATCTACGATCTCGCCCCCGCCGCGCTGTACCACTTCGCCGTCGTCGCCTACGACGAGGCAGGCAACGCCTCCGCCCCCGCCTTCTTCGATGGCACGACCCGCCAAGCCCGCGCCTTCGCCCTTCAGCCGCACGAGGACGCCCCTGCTACAGGCGACCCCGGCCTCCATGGCCCCCTCCAGGTCTGGGCCTGCCCCTCGAACACCAAGATCAACCCCGTCACAGGCAACAACCTCGACGAGGTCAATTACACGAAAGAAGAACACCGGGCCGACTACCGCGCAGGCAACGCCGTCTGGGACGGCGCCAAGCACCGCGTCGCCCTCTTCACGGGCCGCAACGACTTCGCCGGCTTCCAACTCGCCCTGCAGAATACAGTCAAGGAACCCCTCACCGACATTACCGTCGCCCTCAAGGGCATCTGGCAGGATAGCGGCTTGGCCTTCCGCTCCGTCGAAGCCGCCAAGGTCGACCTCTTCTGGCAGTGGTCCTGCAAGGACAAGGCCGGCACCTACTACCCCGACGCCCTGCTGCCGCTCGAGGGCCCCCTGGCGATCCCCAACCCCGCCAACAAGATCCCGGGCCAGACCGTCCAGCCCCTCTACATCGACCTCTACGTCCCGCACAATACCGTCCCCGGCTCCTATGTCGTCGTCCTGCAGATCGAAGCCCCCAACGTCCCCCCCTTCGTCGTGCCCATCGACCTGACCGTCTGGGACTTCTGCCTGCCCGACACCCTCTCCTTCCTGCCCAACATGTACAGCTACAACATGCCCCGCTTCCTCGGCCCCGACGAATGGGCCGGCGCCCTGGACATGTACCGCCTCGCCCACAAGAACCGCCTCAACCTCAAGATCATCCCCCACAGCCACGAAGGCCAGTTCACCAACCCCTTCCTGGCGATGGAAGCGACAGGCCAGGGCAAGGACCGCCGCATCGCCAGTCTCAAGACCTTCGACGAGCACTACGGCCCGCTCCTGGACGGCTCCGCCTTCGCGAACATGCCCCGCAGATCCGTCCCCCTCGCCGACGTGACGTTACCTGTTTTTGAGAACTTCCCCTGCACGCTCGCGGGCGGCTTCACCTTCGACCCCTACGGCACGCACCTCGACATCCGCCAGGACTTCTCCCAGGACTACGCCGACGGCTTCGTCGCCGTCTGCCGCCAGTTGGCCGACCATTTCCGAGCCAAGGGATACGTGAAAACCACCTTCGAAGTGATATTCCGCAGCAAGTACCAGTACGCCCCCACCAAGACCTTCTGGCTGCTCGATGAACCCATGTTCCGCGACGACTACCTCGCCCTCAACTACTTCGCCCACCTCACGCGCCTGGGCTTCGCCGACATGCCCAACGTCCGCCTTCGCACCGACTGCTCCCGCGTGGAAGAGGCCCACGGCCTGCTGAACGAGGTCGATGTCTTCGACGGCACCATGAGCAACCTCCGCGAATACTCCCGCCCGATGAAGGACATGCTGGCCTCCTACACCCCCAAACCCGATGGCCGCCCACGCACCCTCTGGGTGTACGGCCGCACCAACCGCGTGAACGCCTCCAACGTCGCCAACCGCGCCTGGTCCATCGACGCCTGGCTCTTCGGCGCCGACAGCGTCGTCCCCTGGCTCGCCTTCGGACCCGACGAAGCCTTCGACAAAGCCGACTCCGCCGACCAGGCCGTCTTCTACCCGGGCCAACGTTTCGACCACAACGGCGTCTTCGGCTCGCTCCGCATGAAGGCCTTCCGCGATGGCCAGCAGGACGTCGAGTGCCTGATCCTGCTCGCCCGCCAACTCGGCGCCACCCGCAAGGAAATCGCCACCCTGCTCCGCCCGATTTGTCCGCTCCAAGGCGATTTCGCCGCCGAGCGCCCCGAAGCCGCCGACACGATCTCCTACGCCCGCCTCACCCCCGACGACCTCGTCCGCCTCCGTCGCACCCTAGGCTACAACCTCCACCTGCTCGCCCGGCGCGCAACGACGCCCCCGGCATCTGCACCCAGCCCAAACCCCGCATCCAGCCCAGCTTCACGCTGCGCTCAACTGGCCCAGACCTGTTTGGTGGCGCCGTTGGTGGCAGACCCGTCGGCTCCACAAACCGTCACTTACCCAGCTATCAGATCAGACGCCTCTTGCGGCGTGCGCCGCTGGGCGACAGGTCGATCATCACCGCGATGATCATGCCCACGACCGGCCAGAAGCTCCAGACCCCGCCCCACCCGTTCTGCACGACACTGAACCACAGCAGCGTCGTCGGCAGGAGCAGAAAACCCAGCACGGGAATCAGCCACGTCGAAAATATCCCCGTAAACCAGTTGGTGAACAGCCAGAGCAGAACGATGACCACGCGAGGTATCAGCAATGCTAACAGACCCAGCAGACATGGCATGCGTGTGTCTCCCTATGCTGCGCCCCGCCTCCAAACGCCCTTTGGCGAGCCGTCAGTCAAACAAGTCTATCCTACTCAGTGCAGCCCGTCATCCTCGGCCTGGCCGCAAGACCCGCTGACCACTCCGCTTGCCATACGCTGCCAGGCCGGCGGCAAGGTCATCTGGCAGCCCCGAATCCTCGCATGGCTCACCGATAAGCAGTTCATGGATGAACCCCTGCCGGCCCCCTATACCGGCATGGACGCGGTACAACTGTACCGGGCCCTTGGCGTGTCCAACCGCATTTACGAGTTCAACCGCTGCTTCATATGCCACGAGGACTTAAGCGTGCGGCACACCCGCCGCCAGATCGATGGCATGACCTTCGAGGTGATCACGGAAACACCTGTCGGCTCGCAGCGGGCGATCTACCAGAAGAGCCCGAATAACCCCTGGCACAAGTCCCTCAAATGGCCCATTTCCGATGAGGCGGAGATGAAGGTGGCGGCTTGGCGCAAGCACCGTGAGACCTGGACCTGGGACCAGGCTGCCTACGAGAATCTGTGCACGACGTGGGCCGACCTGGGTGCCGCCACGATCTACCTGCCTCGCGTCAACGTCCAGCACCTCTTTATCGAGGATATGGGCGTCGAGGAGACGATCTACGCCTTGCACGACTACGGGGCTGCCTGCGAGGCATACTTCGAGGCGATCGAGGTCTGCACGGATCGGATGATCGATGTGGTAAACGGTTCGCCTGTGGAGATCATCGACTCCCCCTATGCACGGTTATTTTACACATATCAAATGCCTGTCCCTGGTTCGTCTCCGTTATTCCGGAAACGAGTGGTGACCCCGCATCATCCTCCTTTCCGATTATCTCTAGCGGGAGCGACAGCATGGTCCTGCAACAGCGCAGGACCAATGGCACCCAGCGCTCATGCCTGACGCTACACATAAACAGAATCCGATCTAAGACACGGCCACAACGGTTGCGGCAACGACATCTGCAATACAGCAGGGGTCAGTCGCCGGATGGCAGTCAGTCCTTTGTGCCGGCGGAGACTGCAACGGCGTCTTCGGGGGCTTTTGCTCGGCGGAGGGCGGTGCGCCGGGCGGTGCGGGGGGTGCGGGCGATGAAGCCGAAGGGGATCGTGGCGGCCAGGACGAAGAGATCCATGATCAGGGACCAGTTTACGATGTAGTACAGGTCGTACTGCAGGCGCTTGCGCAGGGAGGTGTCGCCGCGGTAGCCGTTGATCTGGGCCCAGCCTGTCATGCCGGCCTTGACGCGGCTGCGGAGCATGTACTTGGGCACGGTCCGCTGGAAGCGCTTGATCAGTTCGGGGCGTTCGGGGCGGGGGCCTACCAGGGACATTTTGCCGATGAAGACGTTCCAGAGCTGCGGCAGTTCGTCCAGGCTGGTCTTGCGGAGGAGCCCACCGATCCGCGTGACGCGGGGGTCGTTGCGCTGGGCCCAGACGGCTCCGGTGGCGGCCTCGGCGTCGACGCGCATGGTGCGGAACTTGTAGATCGGGAATTCCTTGCCGCCTACGCTGGAGCGGGCCTGGCTGTAGAAGATCGGGCCGCGGCTGGTGTACTTCACCAGGATCGCCAGCAGGGTGAAGACGGGCAGCAGGAGGATCAGCAAGATGCCGGACAGCACGATGTCGAGCAGGCGCTTGACCAGGCCTCGCCAACCGGCCATGCGGGAGTGGGTCAGGCTGAAGACCCAGAAGTCGCCCAGGCGGATCACGTCCTGGTCCAGGAGCCGCACGCTCAGCAGGTCGGGCACGAGGGCGACGCTTATGTTGAGGTCGGCCAGTGCGCCGACGAGGTGCCTCTGCAGGCTGACCTGGTGTTCCGGCAGGGCCAGGAAGACCACGTCCACGGGCTTGTCCTGCAGTATGGCGGTGACGTCAGGGCCTATCGGGTGGACGGGCAGGCCGCAGAGGTGGGTGCCGCCGTAGTCGTCGGCGAGGAAGTACCGCACGGAGGTGCCGAGCCAGGGGTAGGAGCGCAGCGTATGGTAGAGCTTCTGCGCGGATCGGCCGCTGCCGATGATGGCGGCGGACTGCTCCTGCCCCAGCCAGCGGGTCAGGATGGGCAGGAAGCGCTGCGACCCGTACCGGCCCGCGATGGCCAGCAGCATCCAGACACCCAGCAGGCTCAGCAGGAGGATTCGCGAAGGCAGTGCGTGCAGCACGAGCGATGCCAGGACGGAGGTGCCCACCCAGACGAGCAGCACCGCCCGGGCGACCTCGCCCAGTTCGCGCCATGTCCCGCGGGCTCGGCGGAGTTCGTACAGTTCGTGCTGGGCAAAGACAATGGGGGTGTGCACGGCGGAGAGCAGGACCAGCGGGAGGAACTCCTTGAGTTCCGGCATGGCGTAGCGGGACAGGTTCGCCAGGTCCGCCAACCAGCGGACCGCGAAGGCCACCACCCACGCCACCAGCAGCACGGCGATATCCATCAGGCGGATCAAGACAAAGAAGAAGACCCTATAAGTCGTAAACATCCGTGGCCTCGTGTCGGAAAAATCGCGTTGCGTCCCATCTTACCGGCTTGGCCGGGAAGGTCTACTGCCCGGCGGCGGGCTGCGTGGTTGGGCCCCAGGCCCCCGGGGCACGAACATGCGGCTTGAGGAGCCCCAGGAGGTGCACCTCGAACTGCGTGTTGGGGATCGGCCAGGCGCCCAGGTCATCGATCCCCGCCTGGACCAGTTGATCGAGCCACTGACGGACCTGCGGCGACTGGCAGGGGAGTTTGATTGCCACCCACGGCGAGTGCAAATGGTCCATTGCCGCGAACATTTCGTTGGGCGGCAGGACGAAGTGGCCTGCCTTGGGCGTTTGACGCGAGGGGAAACCGATGTTCAGCCGCCAACGCTCCAACTGCTCGGCTTCGATCCGGGCAATTCGCAGGTCGGACCGCGTCTCGCGCAGGGCGGTCTCGATCGCACGATCGTTCGTCAGGACGCCCTGGCCTGGCTGGGCCAGTTGCGCCAGTCGCGTTGCCAGGTCGTGGCAGAAGAGGGTCTGCGAGGCCAGCAGGTGAACCTCATCCTGGGTGCCGGGGATCGGCCAGGTGCCAAGATCGACGATGCCCACCTGCAGCAGGTCGGTCAACCATGTCTGGACCTCGGGGTCGCCACGCGGCAATGTGATTGCCACCCACGGCGAGTGCAAATGGTCCATCGCGGCGAGCATTTCGTTGGGCGGCAGGACGAAGTGGCCTGCCTTGGGCGTTTGGCGCGGAGGGAAACCGACGTTCAGCCGCCAACGCTCCAACTGCTCGGCTTCGATCCGGGCAATTTGCAGGTCGGACCGTATCTCGCGCAGGGCGGTCTCGATCGCACGATCGTTGGTCAGGACGCCCTGGCCTGGCTGGGCCAATCCCGCCAATCGCGTCGCTGTCTCTCGGCAGAAGAGGGTCTTGAGGGCCAGCACGTGCACCTCGTCCTGCGTGCCGGGGATGGGCCAGGCGCCCAAATCAACGATGCCGGCCTGGGTGCGGAGATCCGCCAACCACTCCTGGACCCGCGGGGACTCGGCGGGCAGTTTGAGGGCCACCCAGGGCGAGTGCAACTGGTCCATGGCGGCGAGCATCTCATTGGGCGGCAGCATGAAATACTCGGCCTTGGGCGACTGGCGGGGTGAGAAGCCCAGGTCGAGGCGCCAGCGCTCCAACGGGGCGGCTTCGATCCGGGCGATCCGCAGGTCCTTGCGGGCCTGGTAGAGCACGGTCTCGATCGCACGATCGTTGGTCAGAACGCCCTGGCCTGATTGCGCCAGTTCGGCCAGCGGTGCTACGGCATCCCGGCAGAAGAGGGTCTCGCACGCGAGCAGGTGTACTGCATCGTCCGTGCCGGCGATTGGCCAGGTCCCCAGATTGAGGATACCGGCCTGCATCCGGAGGTCCGCGAGCCAGTCATGGACCTGGGGGGCCTGGCGGGGCAGTTTGAGGGCGACCCAGGGCGAGTGCAAGTGATCCATCGCGGCGAGCATCTCGTTGGGCGGCAGCATGAAGTACTCGGCCTTGGGCGACTGGCGGGGTGAGAAGCCCAGGTCGCGGCGCCAGCGTTCGAGCTGGTTGGCCTCGATCCGTGCGACCTGCCAGTCGGATCGGGCATCGCGCAGGGCGACTTCCATGGCCCGTTGATCGGTTAATACGCCCTGTCCTGGCTTGGCGAGTTCGGCCAGCCTGGTAGCCGCCTGCTCGTAGCCCCTGCTGCCCTGGTGGAGCGGTTCGTCGAGGGCGTGGACGGCCAGGCCGACCGCCACCGGGAGCGTCAGGGCCCAGGCGGCGAGACCTGTCGCGGTCGGCTTGCCCAGCAGGACCGCCAAGCCGTCGGCCAGGATGACCAGGCCCTGGCCCGCCAGCGGCGAGAGCACGAGCGCCAGGAACATGACGTGCCGGTTTGATATATAGCCCGCGGTATGGAAGAGCGCCAGCAGCATGGCCGCCCAGAAGAGCACGACCGTCAGCATCCAGGGGCCCATGGGGCGGGTTGGCCGAACCGGTTCGCTGCCGGGTCGGGCGGGCATGAGCCGGCGGATGGCATAGGCCAGCAACCACACGCACAGCAAGGCGCCGAGCACGGGGTGGATCGCCTCGAAGAACTGCCGCACGAGCGTGCCGAGTCCGGCCGGGAGCGTCGCGGAAAGTCCGGCGGGGTTGAGCATGTCCAGCAGGCGCTTCTTTTTGGTCACATCGCCGATAAAGAGCATGTAGGGGATCGCCATCGCTGCGACCGCTGCGCCGCCGATCCCGATCGTCAGGCCGGCGGTGCGTAATTGTCCTCGGCGAATCAGGCCCGCGACCAGCATCACGCCGACCAGGCAGGGCACGAGGGCGGCCTCGGGCCGGACGAAGTAACCGAGTCCTCCCAGGAGACCGGAGAGGGCGGCCAGCAGCAGGCCTCGGCGGGGGCGCTGCGCCAACTCCTGCCCCGCCCAGGCGCCCACCAGCAGCGACCAGACCATGAAGCACAGGGCGAGCGAGTCGGACAGGACATCGGCGCCGAGCACGCACCACTTGCGGGTCAGACCGAAGAGGAGCGTGGCGATGCATGCGGTACGGGGCCCGAAGGCCATCCGGCCCCAAAGCCAGGTCGCCAGCATCGCCAGGATGCTCGCGGTACCGGCCACGAGGATGCCGGCCAGTTGCCAGAGCGACGGCGTGTCCGCCCAGCCCAGTGCGTGATGAAGGGTCGCCACGAGCGCGGGATAGCCGGGGTGGTACGCGTAGCCGTGGATCACGCCGGCCGGATCGTGCCACCACTGGCGGGCCATGCGGACGTAGGTGTGGCCGTCGCGGGCGATCCCCTCGGCATGCCAAGCCATCCACACGCGTACCGCCAGGCAGGCCAGCAGGACGGCCGCGAGGGTTGTCCCTGTGCGTAGGCGCGAAGGCGCTTCCCGCGGAGGAGGTTCCCGCGTGGCGAGGGGGCTAGCCGCGAGGCTGTCGTGACCTGCATGCATACGTTCATTCCGGATTCGAATCGCCGAGTACCCCGCCTGCACCGGCCGTTCCGTTGGGGGGTCCGAAGGCGACACACCCAGGCAGAGACATCTTCCGCCGGGAGAATACTTCCGAGCCGGAGCGGATGCAAGGCGGCAGATGGGGCGTGGCGGGGGCGTCCGCCGGGTGCATTATCCCTGGGGGGGCTTGTGCAGGGTCCAGGCGTGGATGCGGATCTTCGAGTCGGTCACGAATTGCCCGACGTGCTCGATAGCCGGGCAGGCCTCCAGCAGCGGCAGCAGCCAGAGCCGGGAGGCGTTCCACCTGGTGTAGTCCTCGTTGTAGAGCGGGCTGTCGGGCAGGACCTCGAAGGTGATCAGTTGCTGACCGACCGGGCGGTTGGCGATCCAGAGGGCGAGCATCTGGGGCGGGTCCTGGGGGAGTTCCTCGTAGCGGCGGTCGAGCCAGAAGTCCGGCTGGGCCAGGGGCAGGACCTGGGTCTGCCGCATCTGTTTCTGCAGCCGGAGCAGGTGTTGGGATATCTCGTTGAACGTGCAGGCGAAGGAGATCCCGCGGTCGGGGTCCTGGGCGGTGCAGCGGCCGATGAACTGCATCGCCTGGGCGATCTGCGTGGAGTAAAGGTCTTGCCAGCGGAGGGCTGTAAGCATGTGAAAGGGCAGGCTGATCGCCAGGAGACATCCAGCCCCCATGGCCGCGACGGCCGCCGCGGGCCTCGCGCGGCGGTCCAGCCGGGTCCACGTCCATCGCATCGCAATGGCTGCCGCGCGGGCCGACAGCAGCCAGAGGAAGGGCAAGGCGATGAATATGAAGCGGCCCTGGTGGTTCATGTTGAGCGTCATGATGACCAGTGTGGCCGCGGCAGAGAGGCAGCACCAGCGAAGGACCGGGGCGAGCCGGCGATAGCACAGCAGGCTTGCGCCGGCCCCGAGTAAGGAGGCGGCCTGAACCACGGGGTGGACGAAGTAGCAGCCCAGGATCTGGGGGTAGTACAGGTAGAACCGGTAGTCCGACCGAGGGTACTCCGCTGTCGGGACGCTGGTCAGGAAGTCCGTCATCGCGCGGCGCCCGACCGGGCCGACAAACCAGGCCCAGGCCACCAGCGGCAGGGCCACCCACACGGCCACGAAGAGCACGTCGATACACAATCGACGGCGGGCGGCCCGCCACTGCCGATCGCGCAGCAGCGGCAGCAGGCTGGCAGCTTCGTACAAAGCCATGCCTGCCAGCAGGAGCACCGGGAGGTTGTACTTGGTCAGCAGGCAGAGCGTCAGGACGGGACCGGCCGCGAGGAACCGCCCGGGCGACCAGGAATCCCGCCCGGCCCCGGCCAGGAAGTACAGCCACGTAAACAGCAGCGCCAAGACCGCGCCGGGCATCTCCATCAGGATATCCGTGCCCATGGACGCGTAGAGCGGGCTGGACAGCAGCAGGAGCATCGCCAGGAGCCCCGTGCTGCGCGAAGCATGACGCGCGCCCATGCCGTAGACCAGCCAGGCCGAGAGGCTGAACAGGATCACGGTCAGCAGGCGTGCCGCCCAGAAGGTAGGCCCGACCAGCAAGAACCAGCCCCCCAGCAACAGCGAATAGCCCGGCGGGTAGAAGCCCATCAGGCGGCAACTTTCCAGCAGCCCCGTCGCGTCCATCTGCCGCAGCCGCAGGTACAACTCGTAGCCCTGGCGGAAGTAGCCGGACTGGTCCCACTGCGGCAACCCATTGCCCAGCGGCTGGGGCAGGCCCAGCCACACCAATACGGGCAGCAGGCACAGAATCAGCGCTACCAGGTCCCAGGCGTTCCAGCGAGCCTGTGCAGAAGGCGCGACCGGCGCAGCGGCCGCCTTCGGCTCGAGTGTGAGTTGATCCGATCGCTCCTGCTGCAGTACCGCTCTGCTGTCAGCCACGCGAACCTGGGTCATTTGCTCTGGATACCTCTGCATTCTGGATTCCGGGAGAGAAAAGGGCTAAGGGCCCCCCCGCTATCGAGCCGTCACCTGTGATGACTCGGGCTGTCGCGTCACGTCCGTAGCGGCATCCTCCGTGACATCGTCCCAACCCCGCTGCGATTCGACCACGTACAGGGGGCGGTTCTGCACGGTTTGCAGGATGTAGCCCACGTAGCGGGACGCGATGCCTAGCGTCACCAGCTGCACGCCGCCCAGCAGGAACAATGCGCACGCCAGCAGCGAGGAGCCCTCGACGGGAACACCGCAGAATCGCTGAACGATCAGGACTACCCCGAGCAGCAAGCTCAGCAGGATCGCGGCTGAGCCGAACCAGAAGCCCAACTGCAGCGGCACGACGGAAAACGAGCATGCCGCCGCCCAGGCGAGATTGAACATCTTGCCTACACGGTACTTGCTCTGCCCGGCGTGCCGGCCCGCGCGGTCGTAGTGGACGGCGTCCTGCCGGAAGCCCGCCCAGGCGACCAGGCCGCGCAGGAAGCGCGGGTTCTCGCGGCAGCGCCGCAGGACCTGGACCACTCGCCGGTCGATCAGGCGGAAGTCGCCCGTGTCCAGGGGGATGTCCACGTCGCTGATCCGGTTGAGCAGCCGGTAGAACAGGTGGGCGGTCGCCTTCTTGAGGAAGGACTCGTCGTGGCGGACACGCCGGCGGGCATAGACCACGGCGGCGCCGCTGCGCCACCTGGCGACCATTTCGGCGATGACCTCGGGGGGGTCCTGCAGGTCGGCGTCGATGAGGACGACGGCGTCGCCCGAGGCGCGATCGAGGCCGGCCGTGCTGGCGATCTGATGCCCGAAGTTACGGCTGAGCGAGATGCACTTGACGCGGGGGTCGCGCTCGTGCAGCCGGCCCATCGCCGCCAGCGAGCCGTCCGTACTGCCATCGTTGACGAAGATGATCTCGTAGTCGTCGGCCGACGCCGTCGCGACCCGCTGCAGTCTCTCGTACAGCAACGAGAGATTGGGCTCCTCGTTGAGTACGGGCACCACGATCGACAGTTTCATAGGATGCGGCCTTTCTCGTTGGATCCGGCGGCGCGGGGCCTCCGCGATACCATCGGATGCAATAGCTCAGCGATGCTCTGCCTGGGCAGCCATCAAGCCGACCGCTCGTGCTTGCAGTCTCGGCTCAATACGCCACGATAGACCGCCAGCATCTGCGATGCGGTCCGCGTCCACGCGAAGCACGCCGCGTGCCGGAGCCCTGCCTGCGTGCGATGCTGCCGGGCCGGGGCCGGCTCGCGCAGGATCGTGCCGAGCACCTCGGCCAGCGCCTGCGGGTCGCGCGGGTCGAACTGAATCGCCGGACCGGCGATTTCATCGAGCGACGAGCCGCGCGAGCAGACCACCGGACAGCCGCAGGCCATCGCCTCGAGCACGGGCAGGCCGAAGCCCTCGTACAGGCTGGGCATCGCCATGCAGGCCGCCGCCTGGTACAGGCTGCGCAGCATCTCGTCGGTGACGTAGCCCAGGTGCCGCACGCCGGGGGCCGGCTGGACATCCCCCTGCCCCACGCTCACCAGCGAGAGGTCGGGAAACTCCGGTCGGAGCCGCTCGAACGCCTGGGCCAGCGTGTGCCAGTTCTTGTAGTGCTTCCGCGCCGCCAGGCCGATGACGAACCGGCCCAACTGCCTCTGCTCACAAAATCGCCGCGTCTCCTCCACCGGGCAGGGACGGAAGAACTCGGATACGCCTTCGGGGGTGACGTGGACCTTGCCGGCGCAGCTCGGGTGCGCTTCGAGCAGGTCCCGTCGGGTCGATTCCGACGGCACACAGATCGCCGCGGCGCCGCGGACCGCCCGCCGCAAGGTCCCGCGGGCGATCGCGACCTTCAGCCGGC
>JANYLN010000019.1 GCA_025357795.1 Planctomycetota bacterium | reverse complement strand
CAGGCCGGAAGCCACTGTCTGCAACTCGACGACGGTCGGCCCCTTGGGGATCGAGGGCAAGGTCGGCGCCGGCGGAGCGCAAGCCAAGCCGCTAACCAGCACGACCGCCATCCCCGCCTGCAGTTGCCGCACAAACGTCTTCATGATGTCCCCCACAAGGGCCGATTGCCGCCGGTTGGATGCCGCCATGGTAGAAATGTGGCCCGTACTTGATTATTGGGAGGTCCCCGAGAGCGTCAAATGGATCGAGAAGGTCGACTGCAGGTTCCGCCGGCATCGAACTTGCGCTGGCGGCTCATCATGAACGTGTTGCACGGATCTCTAACCCTTAGTTCTTTACATTGACGCTCCCCTTCGCGAACCTATAATGCCTCTTTCGGCTATCTTGGAGGTGAACCATGCAGTTTGCGCGTTTGTCGGAGATTGACGGGAACGTCTTCCCGGCCGGTCGGCGGACCCAGGTGATGGTCGGTGAGAGCGCGCCGATCAAGGCACAGGGTTTCTGCCAGGGGTGTGTCACGATGTTCCCGGGCGGCAAGGTCCCCAAGCACGAGCACCCCAACGAGGAAGTCTACTTCGTCCTCGAAGGCGCCGGCACCATCGAGATCGATGGTACGATCGAGCCCATCAAGGCGGGCGAGGCCGTCTACGTCCCGTCGGGTCGTCCGCACGAGCTGGCCAACCCGAAAGAGAACACGCACAACATGGTGTTCCTCTTCACGTACAGCCCGGCCGGGGTGGTGGACCACTGGAAGCAGGAGATGGAAGGCAAGCTGAAGTAGGCAACGGTAACAGTCAGCGGCGGGCGACTACCGGTTAGCCGCCGCCAAGGAAATGGAATATGCCAGAAGCAGTCAATAAGATCGGCGTAGTCATCCACGGTATCACCGGGCGTATGGGCGACGTGGCCCGTAATGCTTTGTGCGTGCTCAACCAGAACGGCGGCATCCGCGTCGGCGACCAGCGCTGGCAGGCGGTGCCGATCGGCGTGGGGCGGGACCTCAAGCGCCTCGCGGACTACGCCAAGGGCGTCGGCCTGGAGTTCTACTACGACAACGTCGATGCCGCGATGGACAAGGCCCGCCAGATCAACCCGGATCGCCAGATGTACCACAACTGCGTGCTGACCGGCGAGAAGGTCGACACGATGCTCCGGGTCCTGCCCGGGCTCGATCCTGCCGCGACGGCCATCTTCATGGAAAAGCCGCTGGCCAACGACTACAAGTCGGGCTTCGAGCTGGTCCAGGCCCTGGAGTCGAAACGCTATTTTAATGGTGTCGTGCACGACTTTGTCGAGACACCGGGCATCCACGCCGCCATCCAGCTCGTGCCCAAGATCCGGCCGCTGTCCTGCCAGACGGTCTTCGGCTACGAGGTCGGCGCGGGCTTCTCGAAAAACGACGACTTCCGCGGCCAGCGCCCGGACTTCAACTGGACACTCAAAGGTGCGGGCGGCGGCATCATCCTGGACATGTGCCACGAGGCTTACATCAGCCGGGCGCTGTTCGGTGAGACGGACTCGCTCTCGTGCGTCGCCCGCCTGCTCGTGCCGCAGCGGATGTCCACCGACCGTAAGAACGACACGCCCATCCCGTGCGACGTCGATGACTACTGCTCGATCCGCCGCATCCACACCTGCGGTGTGATCAACAACTCGACCTGGTCGTGGTTCCGCCGGATCAACAGCGAGTTCGGCCCACTGGAGATCCAGATCGACGGCCAGCACGGCTCGATCGTCTTCGGCCTGTACGGCCTGAAGGTGCAGTGGAAGGAAAGCGCCCCGGCGAACCTGTGGAAGGAAAGCCTGGCGGGCAAGAAGACCCCCTGGCGGGACTACTGGCAGTACGTGGACCTCGAGAAGCGCAACCCCTTCGCGGTCGAACTGGAGCGGTTCATCTCGAGCTTCATCCAGGGCACCTTCTACCACTACAACGCCGTCCACGCCCTGAACATCATGGGCGAGGTCGAGTCCCTGTATGTCTCGGCCGCCAGCGAAGGCACGCCGGCCCGCAATACCGACTTCCTGCGCTACCCGAAATACCCGGACGAGTATTGGCAGCCCGAGCGGTTGCAGGATCGGTACGGCAAGAAGTCGTAGACCCAAGGGATGGTCGGGCCGTCTCGCACGGCTGTTCGGGGAAGAAAGAACGCGGCGTACGTCGATCAGGCGTGCGCCGCGTTGTTGTTGAGCGTGCTGTTCATGCTTCAGCGGCTGAACAGGTTCTTGAACCACTGGGCCGTTACCTGCCGGTAGCCCTGGGCGATGCCTGTCACGTTGGGCACGCTCTTGGGGCAGACCCGCAGGCAGTTCTGGGCCTGGCCGCACTCGCTGATGCCGCCGGGCTCCATGAGTTCCTTGAGCCGATCCTCCTTGAGGACGGCGCCGGTCGGGTGGCTATTGAACAGCACGGTCAGTGAGATCGCGAACGCACCGATGAAGCGGTTGTCCTTGGTGTACTGCGGGCAGGCCTCGGTGCAGCAGCCGCAGGTCATGCACCGCGAGTACGGGTAGAGTTGATGCTGGAGTTTCGGCGATATCCGCGGCCCGGGCCCGAGGTCGTAATAGCCGTCCACCGGGATCCACGCCTTGATCCGCTTGAGATCGCGGAACATTCGGGAGCGGTCGACCGCCAGGTCGCGCATCACGGGGTACTTGGTCATCGGCTCGAGGGTGATCTCGTTCGGATTCTCCTTCCGCAGCGCCTCGACCAGCGTACTGCATGCCTGGCGGACCGAGCCGTTGATGTTCATCGTGCACGAGCCGCAGACCTCCTCGAGGCAAGCCGCGTCATAGGCCACCGGCGTGGTCTTGCGGCCCTCCAGCGTCACCGGGTTGAGCGCGATCTGCTGCAGGCACGTCGTTACGTTCATCCGCGGCTGGTAGGCGATTCGAAACGTCTCCCAGTAGCTCGGGCTGTCGAGACCATCCTGCCGCTTGACTCTCACTGTCACGTATTCGGGCATGGCAGTCCAAACCTTATTCTTGTCTGTGGAACGTCTGCGTTTGCGTGGCGAAACCCCGCTGGTCACTCCGCACTCGCCACGGCCGGCTTCGTCTGCATCTCCCGCCACACCCGCTCGATGATGGCGGCCCCTTTGAGGCCGTACGTTCGCGGCCGGGGCGGGATCAGGCTCGTGTCGATCGGCTTGTACGACACCTTCGGTCCTTCGGGCGTGTACTCCGCGATCGTGGTCTTGAGCCATTGGGCCGTCTGGGCCCGGAATGCCTTGCAGTACTCCTGTGCCTGGCGATGCAGTTCGGCCGGGTCATCCGCCGTCGGACCGGGCAGCGCGAACTGCGGCTTGTAGTGTGCGCCGCGGCACTCGTCACGCTGCAGCGCACCCTGGGCGATCGCCCGCGCGAGCACCAGCATGTCGCCCAGTTCCCGGACGAACCGCACCGTCTGGTTGGTCCAGTTTCCGGTATCCGGCAGGCCGACCTGCTTGTAGCGTTCCGTCATGTCGCCGATCTCGTCGATCAGTGTTTGCAGCTCGTTGTTGTGCCGCACGACGGTGCAGTACTTGGTCATCTCGGTGCCCAGTTCCATGTGCAGGGCGAACGGGTTGACCTTGCCGCTAGCTCGCAGCAGTTGCTCGTAAGCCTGCTGGTGCCGGCGGGCCTCGCTGTCGAAGAACGTCTGCGGCAGGCTGGCGGCATCGGTGTTGCCCGGCAGATGCTTGAGCCACTGCGGCATGCCCTCGGCCGCGACGAGTCCCGCGAAGATGCAGCTGAGCAGGCTGTTGGCGCCGAGGCGGTTCGCCCCATGGTACTGGTAGTCCCCCTCGCCGATCGCGTATAGCCCGGGGATGTTCGTCACCTGGTTGCGGGGCGAGCCGATGACCAACCCGCCGGTTTGGGTGTCCTTCTGGTAGTCGCACCAGAGCCCCCCCATGCTGTAGTGCACGGCGGGGAAGATGAGCATCGGCGTCTTGCGGGGATCCGTGCCCACGAACTTCTCGTAGATCTCGAGGATGCCCTCGAGTTTCTCGATCCGCTCGGCCGAGAGGTGCGTCAGGTCCAGGTACGCCGCGTAGTTCACGGGGCTGGCGCTGTAGCCCTCGCGGCAGACCCAGAAGATCTCCCGCGTGGCGATGTCTCGCGGCACGAGGTTGCCGTACGTCGGGTACTTCTCTTCGAGGAAATACCATCGCTCCTGTTCCGGGATGCTCTCGGGCGGGCGCGTATCACCCTTCTTGCGGGGGACCCACACCCGGCCGCCCTCGCCGCGCGCGCTTTCGCTCATGAGCCGGTGCTTGTCGGTGCCGGGAATCGCGGTCGGGTGGACCTGGATGAACTCGGGGTTGGCGTACTTCACGCCGACCTTATACGCCCGCGCGGTGGCCGCTCCCGTGCAGATCGTGCTATTGGTGCTCTTGCCGAAAATCACGCCCAACCCGCCCGTTGCGAGCATTACGGCGTCGGCCGGCAGTGCGCGAATCTTCATGCTGTAGAGGTCCTGCACGGTCACGCCGCGGCAGTTGCCCTTGTCATCGAGGATCGGGCCCAGGAAGTCATAGAAGTCGTACCGGGTGACCAGTCCCGCGACCTCCCACCGCCGGACCTGCTCGTCCAGGCCGTAGAGCATCTGCTGCCCGGTGGTCGCCCCCGCAAAGGCCGTCCGCGGGTAGAGCGTGCCGCCGAAACGTCGCGCGTCGCGGTCGCCCTCGGGCAGCCGGTTGAACGTCACGCCGATGCGGTCCAGCAGGTCGACGATCCGCGGTGCCCAGTAGCACATGTCCCGGGCGGGCGGTTGTTCGTTGAGGAAGTCCCCGCCATAGACGGTATCATCGAAGTGGTTCCACTCGCTATCGCCCAATTGCCGGGTGACCTGGTTGACCGAGTTGATGCCGCCCTGCGCGCAGACGCTATGACTCCGCCGCGCCGGCACCAGGCTCACCAGGTCGGTGTGAATGTTCAGTTCGGCCATCTTCATTGCGGCGGACAGCCCCGCCAGCCCGCCACCGATCACCACTACTCTGTGCTTAGCCATGGATCACGAACCCCCACAGGCTGATGTAGCCCCACAGGCACATCACGATGCCGACCAGCAGGCACACGTACTGGAACCACCGCTGCGAATCAGGCCCGCCGAGAACTCCCCAGGAGATCGCGAAGGTCCAGATGCCGTTGGCGAAGTGGTACACCGCCGCTGTCAGGCCGATCACGTAGAAGCTCAGCGTGATCCACGCCGGCACGTACACGCCGCCGACGTGCCAGTGCAGCAACCCCTGCCGGGTCAGGACGAACCAGTCCGCCGCCTCCGCGAACACCGGCCCTCCCAGAATCCAGGCGAACCGGAACTTCAGCAGGTGGACGATCAGGAAGGAGAGCGTGATATACGCCGTGATCCGCTGCAGGGTGTATCGCCAGCCGTTGAGGTAGGGGTAGCTCGTCGCGTTCATCTGCGCGCCCAGGGCGATTACGAAGCCGTAGATCGCATGGAACGCCAGGGGCAGGAAGATGAACCCCCACTCCAGCACGAACAGGAACGGCAAGTCCTGGATCCACTTGACGTCCTTGTTGTACCGGGCCGCCCCGTACCACGAGCCGGAGTTGGTCAAGAGGTGCTCGATCAGGAACGCCCCGACGGGAATAATACCTGTCAGGCTGTGCATTCGGCGGAGCAGGAAGTGGTTACGGTCCAGCCAGGGTATGGAAGGTGTCTCTGTTGCGCTCACGACGGTTACCTCGAGGGCCGCTCTGTATCTCACGCCAGCTCGTGCAAAAAATCACATTCTACAGGTGGACGGAATTCATGCCTAGAGTGTCAGCATCCAAGGGCATGGTACGGATAATTGTAGGAACGTGTACAGGAATTGCATGCATGACAGCGGAAAAAACAATCGCGATCATCGGGGCGTCGGCCAACCCGGCCAAATGGAGCCACAAGGCCGTGATGACCTACCTGCAGGCGGGTTGGAAGGTCTTCCCGGTCAACCCCTTCGAGCGGGAGGTGGCGGGTCTCCAGACGTACCCTTCCGTCCGCGACATCCCCTTGGACAGGCTCGACCGCGTATCGGTCTACCTTCCACCCAGGCGCGGCCTGGCTGTGCTCGAAGACATTGCCAGTAAACAGGTAGGCGAACTCTTCATCAACCCCGGCGCCGAAAGCGACGAACTGGTCTGCAAAGCACAGGGCCTTGGCCTCGAGCCGATCCTGGCCTGCAGCATTCTGGCGGTGCGGCGGAACGAGGGAATGGCAGGGCAGGGGAACGCCACGACGACGGTGCCGGACAAAAAGAACGCCGCGGGTTCGTGAAGAACCCGCGGCGTTGGTTGTTCATCCGTGCGCCGTACCCCCAGACCCGAAAAGGCGGGGCCCGGGATGGCGGCTGTTGGTTAATGCGGCCAGTTCTCGGCCAGGATCAGCAGGTCGACCACGTCGATCGAGTTGTCGGGGTTCAGGTCGCAGCGCGGGTCATAGTCGCGGTCGCCGTAGTTTTTGCCCCAGGCACTGGCCAGGGTCAGCAGGTCGACCACATCAACCGCACTATCGCCGTTGATGTCGCCAGGGACCGGTGCGGCCAGGTCGCTGATGACCAGCTTCGGGCGGAAGGTCGCGTTGGCCGTGTCCGACTGGTAGAAGCGGTCCTGGTTGTGCGCGTTCTCGTCGGCACATTTGACGATCCAGCCGTTGTTGCTGGTCGGGCTGGCGAGCCAGGCCTGTACGCGCGCCTTCACGTCGAACGGGTACCAGACGCTGGCGACGCCCTGCTTGGAGGAGGTCGCATCCGCGGTGGCCGCGAAGTCGCCACCGGCGGTCGTCCAGTTGATGCCGGTCTTGGCAACGGTCCAGCTCATCTGGCTGTCGGTCCAGGCCTTGCTGACCGGGTAGACGCCGTAGAAGCCGGTGCTCCCCTTGACCTGGACGGGATCGTACGAGTACAGCGACAGCGTTGCACTGGTGAGGGTCGCACCGGCCGGGAGGCTGGCCAGGTCGAACTTCAGGATGCCGCGCTGGATGTTGCCGACGCCCAGGTCCGCATAGCCGCAGACGGTCATGCGTTCCATGTTGTAGTAGTTGCTGGTGCTATTGCCCACGTAGTAGGAATCGGTGCAGCCGGTATAGCTGTTCAGGCCTATCTGCAGGACCTTCTCGCCGAGAATCGGCGGCATGGACGAAGCAGAGTTGGAGACCTGCGACGCGTTGACCGGCAGGGCATCATCGTTGGACTTGATGGCGAAGTAGTACCGCGTGCCGACGGTCAGGCCCACGACCGCGAAGGTCTCCGCCGTGCCCGGTGCCTGCGGAGCCGGCAGGCCTGTGACGTGGGTGGCAGCGTTCCACGTGACGTCCCCATCATCGTACCGGATCGGGCTGGTGCTGTAGCGCAGGTCGTAGCTGGCGCAGGTGAACGGGCCGGCGCCGTTGTAGCCGTAGTCGGCCGAGGCGGTCCAGGTCAAGTCGACGCCGCCGGTCTTCGAGGGCTTCGCTCGCAGGTTGCCGATCCAATTCGGGGCCGTGACATCCGGAGGCAGCGTGGTTCCCGTCGGCACGTTTGACAGAGGGGAGACGTTGCCGCCGCCGTCGGTGGACTTGATGGCGAAGTAGTAGGTCCTTTGGCTCTGCAGGCCGGTGACGACGCGTGTCTGGGGGGTACCGGGGGCCCCGGGCACCGCCGTGGAGACAGCCGTGGCCGCGGCGAAGGTGGCATCGTTAGTAATCGGGTTGGTGCTGTAGCGCAGATTGTAGCTGGCGCAGGCGAAGGGACCCACGCCGCCGTCCGCGTAATCGACCGGGGAGGTCCAGGTCAGGGTAATGCTGGTGCCCGTCGCGCTGCTGGCAGCCAGATCGCTCACGGCTGGCGGCGGAACTGCATCGGTCACAAGCGGGGCGTCGCTGACGACCAGCTTCGGGCGCAGCGTCGTATTGGTTGGCTCCTCGCAGGCGTAGAACCAATCCTGATTCAGCAGGGTTTCGTTCGTGCACCTGATCACCCAGCCATTGTTGTTGCCCGGATTGGCGATGTAATTCCGCGCGCGGGTGGTCACGTCGAAGGCGTACCAGACGCCGGTCGTGGTCTGCTTGGCCGTCTGGGTGTCGGGCGAAGGGTCGATGTCGGCGCCACCGGAGACGGCCCAAGGCATGTTCCAGCTGACAGCCGAAGCGGCCCAGGGTGTATAGACGTGGTAGGCGCCGTAGTAGCCGCCGGAGGCATCATGCTGCTCGTTCGAGTAGCTGTACAGGTACAGCGTTGCCTTGGTGATGACCGCGGCAGTCGGCAGGCTGCTCAGATCGAACTTG
Organism: Planctomycetota bacterium; assembly: GCA_025357795.1. Classification (GTDB taxonomy): domain Bacteria; phylum Planctomycetota; class Phycisphaerae; order UBA1845; family JANYLN01; genus JANYLN01. The sequence goes on along the minus strand of JANYLN010000019.1, from coordinate 532 downwards.
ACAATCGCGCGCCTGCGGTTGGTCGTAGCCAGGCCGCTGAACCCGACGACCTGCAGGTAGGTCGAACCCTCGTACTTTGTGGTCACAGCCGCGGCACTCATGTAGGTGTCCTGGACGCCGAGGTAGCCATTCAGGCCGTTCTGGAAGGTCATAGTGCCGATCATTGCCTTGGCACTGGGCACGTTCGAGATCGCCGATGCGTTGCCACTGTCATCCGCCGCCTTGATGGCGAAGTAGGCCATGACGCCCGTGGGCAGGCCGTTTGCCGCGAACGACTCGGCGCCGCCTGCGCTCTTGGGGGCGCTCAGGCCGGTGACCGGGGTGGCACTGGAGAAGTTGCCAGCCGTGATCAGGCTGGTCGACCAGCGCAGGTCGTAGGCGGCCACGTAGCCGTTACCGTTATCCGACGGGGCCGTCCATGTCAAATTGTACCTGCCCAGCGTGGCCGTGGTCGCCGCCGCCAGATTCGTGATCGGGTTGGGCGCCTGCGTGTCCGCTGCCATCGTGGTAACGCTGGCTACGTTTGAAATGG
>JANYLN010000013.1 GCA_025357795.1 Planctomycetota bacterium | reverse complement strand
GTCGCCCCACAGCGGATCCCCTTCATGTGCGGTGCTCGGGCAGACGAACTGGTTTTGCTGGCTGAAGTTGCCCTTGACCAGCAGGAACAGCTCGCGGGTCGGGAACGCGTAGCTGGCGTTCTTGTTCGCGCACTGGACCTTGGCCTTATCCTTGGCGGGATCGACGACTCCATCCACGATCCCCTGCCAGCGGTGCGGGCCGCTGGCGAAGTTGCCAGCCCCCGTCTGCGGGGCCTTGCTGTAGTCGAACGTCAGGACGAAACTGCTAGCGGACACCGCCGTCTTATCCGGGCGGGTCGGCACCGGCTGCGGGAGCGTATTGCCCGCGTTGGGGGTCTGGCGCATCCGAGCCTTCGAGGACATCGGGAAGCTACCCTTGGCCGTGTTCCCGTACATCGCCATTGCCTTGCCGTTACCGCTGAGGTTGGCGGCGCAGATCGACCGCTTGGCCAGTTCGCGGGCCTTGCTCAACGACGGCAGCAGGATCGAGATCAGCAGGGCGATGATGGCAATCACCACCAGCAACTCGATCAACGTAAACGCCCTTAACCGTTTCACTGTACTACCCTCCACGCGGGACCTGTTTGGACTGAGATTGCCGGGTGCTCTGAAGCGCACGCGGTCACATTGTGCCATGATGTACAGGAAATAGGCCGCCACTACTGAAGTAGTGAGCTTCCGAACCGTGACCTTGCCTGCACCTCCAGCCGTTCCGACAACCTCATCCGGCCGCCCGAGGCCCGCTGTCTCAAGACGCCGGCTGTTCTGGCTGGTTACACCACCAGCCATTGTGTGTCATGGGCGCGGTCGTTACCGCGGCGTGCAGTTTAGTCGCTACCACCGCTTGCGCCAAGCCTTGCGGCCTGCGTAACAAACGCGCCGGATCTCTGAGTCCTGCTGACTACCCACTGCATTTGAGAACATTACTGGAGAGGCAGCCTTGCGGGGCACTGGTCACTGGGCGGAAAAAGGGGAATGATGCCGTATACTCGACCATCTCTGTATGATTAGGATCCAGTGGTCAATTGCCGCCAGGCTCCTCCTCTACTACTTTCTATATAGATTTTACCAAAGGTCAATGCGGTGTAAAGAGTAAATACTCTGAATTCACCAAAGATCTATAACTCATCCGGTGTCACACACTTATGTGATGTCTGCGTTGGCGGCGAAGACGGCGAAACATTCCAGGCCCTCGGGCCCCGGTTCCAGACGTAGGCCCTCCTGGGCTGCGCGGTATGAGATGAACAGCTCGGACCCGGCTTTTGCCGGTCGGCCATTGATGGTCCCTTGCCCTGCCCAGACCAGTAGGGCGAAGCAGTCCGGCTCGCTGTATGTGCATGACTGACTCGCTAAGAGGCGCTTGGCACTGAACTTAGGCGTGGCCGTCGGCGGGACGATCCACCAGGCCTGCAGTCCGGCGGGGACATTGGAGAGCGGAGTTGGTACCAGACGCAGCTGCTCCAGCAGGTCGGGTTGCTGGCACAGTGGCAGGTCCACGTGACGCAGGGCCCGCTGGGCGGCGGATTCCACGGCGGCGGGGTTTGATCGGTCTTCCGGTGATAGTCCCAGCCCGAAGCCGGCCCCGACGTCGCTGGGCTGCTGGATCTCTAAGGTCAGTACAGTACTGGGGCTATGAACGAGACCCGCTGGGACGAAAAGGCCGGTTCCGGGTCGGGCCAGGAAGTATGGGGAGATCTCCAGCAGGGCTTCGCGGCCTGCTGCCATTGCCGCGACCAGTTCCTGACGGGTAATGTCGGGCAGGAAGCCGACGTGGGTGTATGGCCAGGCCCCTTTCGGACCGGGCAGGAAGTAATAGGCTTCGTCTTTGCCAAAGCGTTCACCAGAAAAGAGTTGCGAGTTGGCCTGGACGTCCTGGTCCGTCTGGTGGAAGTGAAAGCCAATCGGATCGTACGGGTCCAGGATCTTGGTCAGGACACGGAACTCGCCTTGGTGGGCAGAGGCGCGTTTGGGCCCCAACAACACCTCGGGCTGGGCCTGCAGGGCATCACGCAGACGAATCCCGGGACGGAAATCCGCCAGGTAACTGAAGCCGTCCTGTGTGTTCGGGTCGCCCCAGCCTGCGCGGGTACTGGATGCTATCCATCGCTCGACTAAGTACTTGCCGTCACGGCGTCGCACGCAACCCGGACCTTTGCCTGCCAGCCGACCGCCACCTTTGTAGCCGCGAGCGACCAGGCAAGTCTTCAACGGCAGTACGCCCCCGTGCCGCTCCAGGAACCGCAGCAGCCTGCTCTGTAAATCGGACATATGCAAGAACGAACCTTCCTTTGGCCTATTTCGGACTACGGCGATCTGCCACCAACGGCGCCACCAAACGTGTTCTGGCCACGACTCGGCAGCGTTAAGCTGGGCCGACTGGGCGGGATGGGCAATGTCAGAGTAACAGGCAGTTCTGCCATCCACGGCGCCACCCAACGGTCAGACGACGAACCGTTGGCTACAGAGTACCTCAAACATGTTCTCGAGGAAATCCGCGGCCCCGACCGTCGTCAGCACGGAGAGGGGCTGACGATTCACGTCGCGGCGGACGACCGGCTGGCACTTGCCGCGGGCAGGGCCCTCGGTGAGGACCTTCACCGCCAACTGCGCCGACCGGAAGAGTTCGGGCCAGAGCAGGCAGCCGATCGCCGCGGCGTCGTGGACGATGAAGCGCCTGGGGGCTGAATCGCCGGCACCTGTTCGCATCGGCCAATCCAGCACGCTGGCGAGGAACTTCGTGGCGGGGTGGTCGCACGCCGCCAGCCTGGCCAGGTGCGACTCGTCCAACTGCAGGAAGTTCGTCAGGTCGAGGGGCACGAGGGTGATCGGCCTACCGGCGGACAAAATCGTTTCGGCGGCGGCGGGGTCGCGATGGAAGTTGAACTCGGCACTGTCCTGGACGTTGCCCTTGCACCAGACGGCGCCGCCCATGATGACGATCCGCTTGACCTGCTTGAGGAGGCCGGGGTCGCGGTGGTGCAGTTCGGCGAGGTTGGTGAGCGGGCCGATGCAGACGACGACCAGTTCGCCCGGGAACCGCTCGATGGCAGCGCGGTAGGCCTTGGTGTAGGGCACGGGTTCGAAGGATTCCAGCGCGGGCCAGTCCGTCTCGCCCAGGCCGTCCTTGCCGAAGACGTGGCGGGCGTCGGTGAGGGTGTCGCCGTGCTGATCGAGGCCTACGCCGACCAGGGGCCGGGGGTCGATCCGCAGGGCGCGGAGGAGACGGCCTACGTTGCGGGTTGCCTGGAGCAGCGGGACGTTGCCGCCCACGGAGACGAGGGCCTCGACCGAGAGTTGCTCGCTCAGCAGGGCCAGCGTGATGGCGATGGCGTCATCGACGCCCATGTCGGTATCGATCAGGATGGGCAGCGGCATATCGGGACCGCTCCTGTACCAGCCGGCAAATTGACACTGCACCGGGGGGCGGCTAGTCTGCCGCCACCTATTATCGGAGTACAAAACCCCATGGTCAATGTGCCAGATAGCCTTATCGATACATTCGCCACGCGCTTCGGCCAGGCGCCCGAGGTGATCGTGCGTTCGCCCGGGCGGGTGAACCTCATCGGCGAGCACACGGACTACAACGAAGGGTTCGTGATGCCGGTGGCGACGGAGCAGGGATTCTGGGTCATCGCGGGCCGACGGGATGACGGCCTACTGGCGGTGCGGAGCGAGGATCTCGACCAGGCCGGGGAGTGGGATCTCGCGCAGCCTGTGCCGCCGCACAAGGGGCTGTGGAGCAGTTACGTTCGCGGCGTGGCGGCGGTGCTGCGGGCGGGCGGCTACCCGATCGGCGGGACGAATCTGCTCATCAGCGGGGACCTGCCTGTGGGGTCGGGGCTGTCGAGCAGCGCCGCGCTGGAAGTGGGGACGGCGATGGCCCTACTCACGGCCAACGACGCTGGCGCGCAGGTGGGCGAGCGGGTGAACCTGGCGCACCTGTGCCGCAAGGCGGAGCACGAGTATGCGGGCGTGCCTTGCGGGATCATGGATCAGTACGCGTGCCTGATGGGCCAGGAGGATCGTGCAATCCTTCTCGATTGCCGAAGCGTCAGCCATGCGTTGATCCCGATCCCGGCGGATTGGCGGATCGTGATCCTGGATACGCAGGTCAAGCACTCGCTGGCGTCGGGGGAGTATGCCCGCCGGCAGAAGGATTGCCGGCGGGCGGTGGAGCAGGCGGCGACGGTCCTTGGCCGAGAACTCAAGAGCCTGCGGGACCTGGACGAGGCGACGCTGGAGGCGGTGGCGGGGCGACTGGAGGCGGTGGCGGGGCGGCGGGCGCGGCACGTGGTAACGGAAAATGCGCGGGTGGTGGCGGCGGGCGAGGCATTCCGCCAGGGCGATGGGGTGCGGGCGGGACAACTGATGTACGCGTCGCACGCGAGCCTGCGGGACGATTACGAGGTCTCGTGCAAGGAGTTGGATCTGCTGGTGGAGATCGCTTCGCAGGTCGAGGGGGTGTACGGGGCGCGGATGACGGGCGGGGGCTTCGGCGGCTGCGCGGTGGCGATTACGACGGTAGACGGGGCGGAAAGGCTTCAGGCGGCGGTGATCCGCCTGTACAATACGGTTCAACCGAAACCTGCACGGATCATCCTTACAGGTGCCAGTGACGGAGCCAAGGTATGGCGGATCGGATAGTCCAGGACGCACTCAAGCAGCTGATGGCGAAAAAGGACCTGGCGGTCGAGCAGACGGAGTTCCTCTTCGAGCAGATCATGACGGGGCTGGTGGAGCCGGAACTGCTGGCGGGGGTCCTGGTCGCCTGGTCGATCAAGGGCGAGAGCGTGGAAGAACTCGTCGGGGCCGCGCGGGTGATGCGCCGGCTGGCGACACCGATCCGCTGTCCCGGCGAGCCGGTGGACACGTGCGGCACGGGCGGGGACGGCACGAGCACGTTCAACGTCTCGACGGCGGCGGCGATCATCGCGGCGGGGGCGGGCGTGATCGTGGCCAAGCACGGCAACCGGACGAACACGCGGGCGAGCGGGTCGGCGGAGGCGATGGCGGCGCTGGGGGTGGACATCGACGCAACGCCCGAGGTGATCGAGCGGTGCCTGGAGAAGGTGGGGCTGGCGTTCCTGTACGCGGTCAAGATGCATCCGGCGATGCGGCATGCAGCATCGGTGCGGCGGCTGCTGGGCATTAAGAGCATCTTCAACATCATCGGGCCGCTGACGAATCCGGCGGGGGCACGGCGGCAGGTGCTGGGGGTGGCGAGACCTGAGTTGATGGACATGATCGCGGCGGCATTACATAAGCTTGATACGAAGCATGCCTTGGTGGTACACGGCGGCGGGCTGTGCGATATGACGGTCACGGGCGAGAGCCGGGTGATCGAGGTGCGGCCCGAGGGGTTGCGGGAGTGGACGGTCCGGCCTGAGGATGTGGGATTGCGGCAGAGGGACCTGAAGGAGTTGCTAGTGGATTCGCCTGCGCGGTCGGCGGAGACGATTCAGAGGATCTTGGGGGGGGAGTGCGGGGCGTGCCGGGATATCGCGGTGCTCAATGCCGGGGCGGCGGTGTATGTATCGGGGCGGGTCGGGAGCCTCGGTGAGGGTGTGCGGGCGGCGCAGGCGGCGATCGATAGTGGCGCGGCAAAGACGAAGTTGGAGCAGTTCGTGAGAGTGAGCACGTCGGCTGGCCAGGGCGGTACCGCGTGAAACGTCGGAGTCCTGAATCCGTGGCGGGCCCGAATCCTGTTCGGCTTCGGGCCAAAGCGGGTACAATAGCAACATGCGAGGAAAGCCATGAGACTCACGGAACAGGATAAGCGCCAGATCAAGCAAGAGCTGGTGGCATGCCTGGAGGAACAGGCGGAGGTCCAGAAGGTGGTGATCTTCGGGTCCTTCGTAACCAGCGCTGATCCCCAAGACCTTGATGTAGCGGTGTTTCAAGACAGCGACGAGACCTATCTGCCGTTAGCCCTGAAGTATCGCAAGCTCCTGCGGCCAGTGGCAGACCGAATTCCGCTGGATGTCCTTCCCTTCCGAACGTCGGCACCTGCCGGATGGTTTGTCCGCGATGAGGTGCTACGTGGGGAGGTCATCTATGAGCGATAGCCCCGACCCCGGCAGCTGGCTTGGGTATGCAACGGAGAATCTCCAAGTAGCCCAGGCGTCTCTAACGAACGGCTGGTTCAACGCATGCCTTCAGAATGCACAATAGGCGGTGGAAAAGGCATTGAAGGCCGTGATCGTCAGCCGCGGTCACCCAGACAGACGTTCACACAGCACCCGGGAGTTAACCAAAGACCTGAGGCAGTTGGGGTGCGATAGCGGCCTGAGTGATGACGACTGCGAGTTGATCGACTCGGTCTATCTTCCCTCGAAGTATCCCCCGGATTCGGCGATGCCTCTTGCCGTGCCGGATGCCGCCATCTGCAGGCAGTGCCTGGCGATCGCCGGGCGAGCCCTGGTATCGGCAAGGCGTCTGCTCGGGCAGGTGTGAACCTCCGGCCAATCACTCTGGCCCCAGTGGCAACACTCCGGCGTCGTATGGGGGTCGGTCCTCGTGGCGGGCAGTCTCTCTGACGGGTGCGCAAGGCGGAGCAGTCGATCCACAGGGAAACAGCGAAGGCAGAGATGGAGAGGTTCGTGGCGGTGAGCGGGGCGGCGGGCGGGAGATAATGAGTGATGTCGCCGAATGTCGACAACGATGGGTCGAGGAATTCGCTTCCCGGGAGTCCAAAGGTTATCATAGGAATAGGGACATGGTGTCCTCAAAGGCAGAGTGAGGCATGGCAACCGCGGAACAACTCAAGGCCCTCATCCGAAGCCACAACTCTGGCGATGATGAGCACTTCCGTGCCATTGCCATGCAAATTGCCGCGGTCCAGGCGAGGAAGGGCAATGCTCGGATTGCGCAGGAGCTTCGCGATCTCCTCGATCAGGCGCACAGGAGGCAGTCCCCCGTTGGTTCTCCCCGTGCGGTACCCATCGCCCGGCCGGCCGGCGAACTAGCGGGCTTGGTGTCAGCCAGCTATCCGAATACCCGTCTGGCTGATATGGTCCTCTCCGATGCCACTCGCACCCAACTTGAGGCTGTCGTACAACAGCACCGCCAGCGTGACCTGTTGCACTCACACGGCTTGCGACCGAAGCGTAAGTTATTGCTTGTCGGACCTCCCGGTTGTGGCAAGACAATGTCGGCAAGCGCCATCGCCGGGGAATGCGGACTTCCGCTTCTGTTCGTCCAGTTGCACGGCCTGATTACAAAGTACATGGGAGAGACTGCCGCCAAGCTTCACTTGATCTTTGATGCGATGACGCAAACCGGCGGCGTCTACCTCTTTGACGAGTTTGATGCCATTGGCGCCGAACGCGGCGCCCGAAACGACGTCGGAGAGATGCGTCGGGTGCTAAACTCGTTCCTTCAGTTCCTGGAGCGAGACGATTCTGAAGGCATCATCATTGCCGCCACAAACTTCGTCGGCATGCTGGACAAGGCGCTGTTCCGGCGTTTTGACGACATCATTCGTTACGACCTGCCCACCGGCAGAATGATACGCAGCCTGACGGAAAACCGCTTGGCTGCTTTTGACTTGACGGGAATTGCGTGGCAATCGATTACATTGGCCGCTCGTCACTTGAGTCAAGCGGAAGTCACACGAGCCTGTGAAGATGCAGCCAGGCAGGCGGTGCTTTCCGGGACCCACACGATTACCGCTGAGAATTTGAAGCAATCGCTGGTTGCACGACACCATCAGGTGAAACGCCGTGCCACGAAGGAGTAACTGCGGCGATGAGTGATCTGTCCCACCTCCGGCTGGAAAACACAGCCAGCACCTTGCCCTACACGTCAACGCAAAGAGGTGGCAGCGATTTCGCCATCCCTCCCCGCGATCGTGCCCCTCACGCACAGAAGCTCCTGGGTGAGATTCAGCAAGCTCGCGCACAGGTTGACAGTGTTCGCCAGCAACAGCCTGACACCAATGCTGAGATCGACGGGTATCCACTCACGATTCGCAGCAACCCTGAGGTTCCCCTGAAGCTGGAGAGCCTTGACCGGCAAAGCGACGGCATGGAGTTGCTTTCGGTCCGCGAGGACGGGAATACTCAAGTCGCCAGCGTGTTCGTGCGTAAGGATAGGGTAGTAGCCTTTGTTCGACTGATTGAGCAGTATCGCGACCAGAATACAAGGAAAGGCAAGGCGAGAAATCAGCCGCTAATCGACAGCATCGCGGCCATCCAGCTAGTCGTGGTTCGCGATCTCTGGCAGGACGGTCATACAGTGCCCTTCCCCGAGCCGGATCAGGCCATCTGGTGGGAGGTATGGATTCGGACGGGTTCACTCGGGGCACAGACAGCGTTTTCCCATTTCGCTGACCTGGCCCGTGGTCTGCAATTGCGGATAAGCGAACAGTACGTCAGCTTTCCAGAGAGGGTGGTATTTCTGACATGGGGGACTGCCAGACAGATCGGGCAATCCGTGGACCTGCTGTCTTACATTGCCGAGTTGCGGAAGGCAAAGAAAGTCCCTACGGGCTACCTGGAGCTTCCGCCGCGGGATCAGCGTGCCTTTGTCGACGATGCGAGGAGGCGCCTGGTTCCTCCTGCTCCCGACGCCCCCGCCGTCTGTCTTCTAGATACTGGTGTCAACCGCCACCACCCTCTGATTGAGCCGAACCTCGCTCCCGCTGATGCGCAGGCCGTGCAGCCGGCATGGGGTGTGGCAGATCACGATCCCGATCAGCATGGCACGGGGATGGCCGGCATCGCGCTCTATCAATGCCTCACGAGCCTTTTTGATGGCACCAGCCCGGTTCAGATGCGCCATCGCCTGGAAAGCGTGAAGCTGCTGCCCCCGCCACCTGGGGCCAATGATCCCGAGGTGTATGGGTGGGTTACCCAACAGGCTGTTGCGAAGGCCGAGATACAGGCTCCGCGGCGCAACCGCGCAGTCTGCATGGCTGTCACCGCCGACGACCGCGATCAGGGCCTGCCGTCCTCGTGGTCGGCAGCTGTCGATCAGCTGTGCGCCGGCGAATTGGACCGTAATCCCAATCTCATGTTCGTGTCCGCCGGCAATTACGATGCCGTGCTTCAAGACGGAGCGTATCTCTACCCTGACTGGAATCTGCAACACGCGGGCATCCAAGACCCAGCTCAGGCGTGGAACGCGGTAACTGTTGGTGCGTACACGGAGAAGGTTCTCATCCAAGATCCCGCGTTGCGAGGTTGGCGGCCGCTTGCACCCGCCGGAGATCTGGCCCCCAGCAGCCGCACGTCGTTGGCCTGGCCTGCTGGCAACTATGTCTGGCCGATCAAGCCGGACATCGTCATGGAGGGTGGCAACTACATTACCAACGGCCATAACTGTGACACTTGCCCTGACCTGTCGTTACTGACCACGATTGTTCACCCGTCGGGTCGACTTGTTTCGCTGATGAAAGATACCAGCGCCGCCACGGCTTCGGCCGCTCGCCTAGCGGCCATCATCTGGAGCCATTATCCCAAGCTGTGGCCCGAAACAATCCGCGGCCTGCTGATCCACTCCGCCCAATGGACGCGAGCGATGCTTGCGCGCTGTCCTGGTGACAGAAAAGAGGACGTGCAGAAACGGCTCCGCTGCTACGGCTACGGAGTCCCCAACGTTCAGCGCGCCCTCTGGAGCGCCGAGAACGCCGCAACGCTGATCTTCGAAGGAGAACTACAGCCATATCAGAAGGCTGGCAGCGAGTACAAGACCAAGGATATGCACTTGCATCGGATCCCATGGCCAACTGAGATTCTGCAGGAGCTGGGTGAGGTTCCCGTGACCATGCGCGTTACGCTGTCGTACTTCATTGAGCCAAGTCCTGGACGTCGGGGATGGGGCGAAAAGCATCGCTTCCAGTCGCACGGCCTGCGGTTCGACGTGATTAGCCCCCTGGAGAATGAGGACCAGTTCAAACAACGGGTTTCCCGGGCCATGTGGGACGACAACAATCAGCGTCCGGAGAACGTTTCTGAGACCCGGAACTGGACGGTTGGCACGAAAAGCCGGACGCGCGGCTCGATTCACTCAGACTGGTGGACCGGTACAGCCGCCGCGCTTGCACGCTGCAACACCCTGGCTGTGTACCCGGTAACGGGATGGTGGAGGGAACGACATCACCTCCAGCGGTGGAACCGGAAGGCACGCTATTCGCTAATTGTCTCGATTGAAACACCGCAAGTGCATGTTGACCTGTACACGCAAATCATCAACCAAGCCACCGTCTCGACTGAACTCGAGGGATAGCGTTACAATCCGCACATGACTGGGGAACGGCAAATCCAAGGCAATGATCCTGACCCACGCGTGCTGGAGGTATTGCGGCGCGTGTGGGGGTATGACACGTTGCGCCCTTTGCAGGCGGAGGCGATCGCGGCGGGGCTGGGGCGGCAAGATGCGGTGG
>JANYLN010000002.1 GCA_025357795.1 Planctomycetota bacterium | reverse complement strand
TGCGTGCGGTCGGAACCCATGTCCCGCTCCGCTTCGGCCAGACACGCCTCGATGATCGTCTGGGCATGGGTGGCCGCCCCGTAGGGATACGCGTTGGAGGTCGCGTCCAGATCGCCCGGCAGGATGCGGTAGGCGTAACTGAGCGGGTACGGCTTGTCCGGAACCAGGTCGGTGATCATGCGCCAGCCCTGGCTGGTCCCGTCGATGGCCAGGGCCTGCAGGGCGCACAGGGCAGGCGGACCCGACTTCGGGGCCTGCGGCGACCACATGCGTCGGATTCGCCCTTCGTCCGTAACCTGGATCTGGCCGTATCCGCTGCCGGGGGCGTATGCGAAGTCAGACATTTCCTCGCCGAAGTCCGTCGGCAGACGGAACATGCCGTTACTGTCGATCTCCACCGCCGATGCGGCGGCGAAGGCTGCCGTCTGGTCGCCGGACACGGTAAACGATGTGGCCGAGCCGTACCCGGCGATGGTCAGGCTCGCGGCCCCAACGGTGACGGTGGCGCCCACGGAACTTGGGTAGACCACGGCGTCATTGAGCGTCACCAGCGTATAGCCGGCCCCGGCCCCGCCACCGATCGCCTTGGGATAGGCACTGGTGGCGACGGTCGATTTGTTGATGCCGAACACGTCAATGGTCGCCACGGCCTTCAGGAACGACCAGAAGTGCGCCGACCGCATACTGGGCAGCATGGCGTGGTGGTAGAACGATCGCAGACCCGCCCTTCGCCAGTTGGCGATCCAGGCGAGTTGGTTGGCCGCCCATGCGGCTGAGCCGGTGCCATCCGGGGATGCACCAAGACCCCAGCCTCGCAGCGCACCGATGGCGGCGTTGATCTCGGTATAGGATGCTCGCATGTCCAGGGCGGTCATGGCGTCACCTCAAGCACGCTTCCGCGCCCCCAGGGGCACAATGCCCCCAGGAGCGCGGGCGTGGAGTATCTGATGTCTGCTGGTTACGTCGAGACGCCGAGACCGCCAATCCAGTCCCAAGCCTTGCCATCCCATTCCAGCACGCAGCCGCCTCCGGCCACCGCCGGAACGACACTGGAGAGCGCAACGCGCTGGCCATATGTGCCGCCGACCTTGAAGCCGACGATGTTGCTGCTGGTCGGGGTAATAATGACGCCTGCGGTCGTGATGGTTCCACCGTAGAGAACGATGAACCGCTTCATACCGGCGGTGGCATCAGGGACAGTCACGGTGGTACCTGTTCCGCAGGTGATCCCGCCGCATACGACCCAGTTCGTGCCGCCGAACAGCATGTCAGGAACGGCCGCTGAGCCGCTGGTCTTCGGGGCGACGGTCTGTTGCAGGCCCGATTCCTCGCCGTCGTACAGATAGGCGAGAACGGTCGGGTTGCCGCGATAGATGTACGCCGCGCAGAGCTGGGTTTCAGCGCAGGGCGAGAGCAATCCGGTGGCGACATCCACCAGTGTTGCGGCATCCTTGGAGGTGCGGACACTGATCTTGTACAGGCCGGCAGTCGCCTGCGTGGTGCCGTCGACCTTTGCGCCACCGAGGACCACAACGTAGTCGCCCACGACGGCGCGCAGGAAGAAGTCGGTCAGCGTAGCCACGCCCGTAGAGGCGATGGACAGACTCTCCGTGATGACCTTGGCCACGATGTTGTCGTAGTCGATCGTGGTCGTAGTGGTCGCCTTTGTGCCCGCTGCGGTGGCGGCATCAGCGGCCCTGGTCTGCAGGCACAGCACCGTACCACGGCCGATACGACCCTGCCGACTGAACCGGCCCCGTTCGCCGACCGTAGCCGACGCGGTCAGGATGGTGGACTGCTTCGTGGTGGCGGCGCCGATGGCGACCTTGCAGATACTGCCCGGCTCGTTGATGACGATCATCTTGCCGCCGGCCGGGATCAACTCCGCCCGGCTCGTCACGCCCGCGAAGTTCAGGTAGTTCGAGGCGTTCGGCAACGCGACGATGTTCATCACATCGCCGTTGGCCAGCAGTGCGCTCACATCGCTTCCCTGCAGGTCCTGCGTCAACTCCACGCCGTAGCAAAGACCCTGGCCCTCCACCAGATTCACGGCGGTGGCGCTGTAGCACCATACCGACTTGGTGATGGCTCGCGGCTGGGTCGGATTCATGACTTCGTACATCTGACTATCTCCTGTATCCAGTTTTCTTGGTTTGCGTCCGCTTCCCTATCGGTCCGACCTACGACGGCCGCTGCACGATGGCGATCTGGCCCAACAGTTCCTCGATGCGCGTCTGGTACGATACGTCGATCCAGTACACGATCTGGTTGTGGCTCCAGTCCGGAGTCAGCGGGCCGGTCTCGCGGAAGACGTTGCCCTTCCAGGAGAGCGTCTGGAAACCGCCGCGGCCGTGCTTGGTGCCGTAGATGCGGTTGTCCGTCGCGGCATCGAGTGCCGAGACGTACTTGACCGGGATGCCACGGACCAGGAAGGTGTCGTAGTAGGCGCCCAGGTCGCGGCCGATCTGATCGTTCTGGTTGCGGACCATGCGGGCCAGGCCCTGCTTGGTGTTCAGGTTGACCCACCAGGACGAATCCGCCGTATTCGGCGACAGGACGTTCTTGTTCTGCACCGGCAGGGTGAAGTGGGTCTTCTCGGTCGCCCGGAACATCAGTTGGCCCAGGTCATCGTACGTGAAGTTCACGTAGGAGCCCGTGTAGTTGCCGTGGCCGGGCTTGGTGCCATCGGCCGATGGACCGTACAGCGGGTTGGTGGAGTCCACCATGGCGCGGCCGGCCGGGAAGCCGGGTACGTTTCTGGGGTCCCAGCCCTCGAAGCCGTCGTTGCGGGTGGTCAGCCAGTTGGACAGACCCCAGGGGGTGAGCGCATCGCCCTGATCGGTCGGACCCTGCAGCAGACCTTCCTCCATCTTGATGGCGTGGCCGTACATGCACTCGAACCGCTTTTCCTTCATCTCGTCGACGATGACATCCTCGCCGGCGGATGCGAGTTCCTCCATCTTGTCCCAGGTCCAGAAGTTCTTGTAGTGCGTCATGAAGACGCGCCCGTGCGTCCAGGTGTTCTCCGTGGAGATCGTGTCCCGGTCGTTGATGCCGGTCACCTGGGCGGTGCGGGGAATCCGGTACTTCAGTTTGAACTCGTACGTGTGCCCACCTGCCAGTTTGATCATGTTCTTGCGGAACATGGTCGGCAGGACGATGAACTCCGGATACGGCCGGTCCAGCAGAACAAACGACGCCTTTTGCTGGGTTGCCCGGACGGTCTCCAGGAGCTGGGGCAGATTCTGGGCTGCCATTGCGGTTGCCATGTGGAGGCTCCTTACCTTGGGCCTTTCCGGGTATTAGTCGGGCAGGCCAGCTAACTCATCAACTTGCGAACCAGAAGACACCGGACCAACCGGCATCCCATGCTTTTGCTTGTACTGTCGGGCCGCCGCGATACCGTCCTGCCGCGAGTCGTTCCTGACCGGGGCCTTGCGACGGGTCGGGGCGGCGGTGATCTGCTCGCGGCGTTCGGCGATCTGCGCGGCGGCTTGGCCCGCTACCATCTTCTCGATGGCGGCCGGGTTGGCGCCGGCTCGCGCCCACTCGAAGGCCATCTTGCGGATGCGGGGATTGCCCAGCCCGCCGGACAGAAGCGGGTCGGTCCGCATGCGGGCGAACATCTCGTTGACCAGACGCTCGCGGGCCTGCCGCTGCGGGGCGTCCACCGGCAGGGAGTCGGTGTACCCCTTGCCGTAGGTATCGTGCCAGGCGGCGTCCTGGGCGGAGAACATTTCTTCCAGGTCGCCGTGGACCTGGCTGTTGGCGTAGGTCTCCATCTGCATCAGCCGTTGGTACATCGGCGTGATCACGTCCGTGACCAGTTGCTGGATGGCGGTGCGGGTCTGCTTGTTGGCCTTGCCGGTGGCCTCGACCACGCGGCCGATGTTGCGCCGGATGTTCTTGTCGATCGCGTAGCCGTCCTGCTCGGAGTTCCAGTCGGCGTCCTGGAAGGCCATCAGCGGCTCGTCGTCGCCGGCCGCCTGTGCTGGTTCCGGTGCCGACTGCGGCTGCTGGGTTGGTTGCTGCCGCGCATTGCCCATCATCAACATCAGGGCCGCCAGCGGATCGGCCGGTTGTTGCTGCTGCTGCTGCTGTTGCTGCTGTTGCTGTTGATACTGGCGAAACAGTTGGGACTCGAAGCGGGACAGGTGCGAGTCCAACCGGCCGGACTCGGCCAGAAAGCTCGCCGTGTCTTCGTCCAGTCCGGCCCGCTGGGCGCGTGCCCGCGTCAGCGCGTCCAGTACGATCGGCTCATCATCCCTGCCCACCGGCTCGGCGACGGGCGACGGATCGGCGTCCGGCTCGTCCGCCGACTGGGCAGCGGGCCTGGGCGTCCCGGGCGGCGTCGACTTGCCGTCTGGGCCGCGGGTGGACGGCTCATCGTAGAGCGTCTCGGTCGGCGGCGGCGGCTCGTTGAGGCTGCCCTGCGGCACCTGCGTGGCGAAGTCGGACGGAATTTGCTCCGGACCGCTCGCCTGGGCGACCTGTGGCATGGCCGCAAAGTCGGCCGGCATCGAAACTGGTGAGGCGTTATTCCCCATCGTAGAGGGGCTCGTTCCTACTGACTGTGACATGGTTTCCTCCACTGTATTGCCCGTAACCTGCGTCCAGGTCCCTATACCCGAACGCCTTCATGTACTCGTTCTGATGATGCTGTCCGCTGAACGTCGGCTCCCCGCGTTCGTTGAACTCCGTCGGCACGCCGACGGCCGCCGCGTTGGCCGCCGCCTCGCCCCGCTGGCTGGGATGAACGGCCATCGCCAGCGATGTCTTCGGCCAGTTGCCCGACAGGCAGTGTCGGCCCGCCTGCTCCATCCGGATACTCCGCCGGGCGACGGACTTGCCGCACTGGCAGTCGGTCGTCTCGGGATGCGGATCGGTCATGCCCATCAAGACTTCCTGGACCTTCCCGCACTCCGGACACTGGTAGATATAAACTGGCATGGCTAGTTTCCCTTTCCCCCGCAGCGTTCCTCGCAGAGCGTCCGCAGTGTCGACTGGTCCTTCTGGACACTGGTCATCGCCTCCAGGGCCTTGACCGACAGGCCGCTGTTCTGCTGGACGGCGGCGGTGTTGTTGGCGATCACGTCGCTGTTGCGCTGGATCACGCCGAAGAGCTGGTCCTTGGTCTCGTTCACGTCGTTGCGGTACGCCTTGACAATCCAGCCGATCACGGACACCAGGGCTACCACCACGCCACCCTGCGCCACGGCGCCGCTGATATCACCTACGGTTGTCTGGCTGGCTGCCTGTGCAAGCATCTCAAGCATCGTGTTAAACTCCCGGCTGTTGAGGTTGCTGGCCCATCATCTGTCCGGCCATCTGGGCATCGTGGCCGCGGCTGCTGCGTACGCTGCGATACGTGTGCTGGTACTGGCCCTTGGGCTTGCCGCTACTCCCTTTGCCCGGCGGCGGTCCCTGCTGAGGCATGCCCTGTGCCGGAGGCGGAGGCGGCGGTGCGTAGGCCACCATGTTGGGTTCCTCGTCCTCCAGGTGGCTCAGGCGGGCCGCCTCATGGATCAGGCCCTTGACGTTGGGCATGACGCCCTGCTGCATCGCCGGACCGGCCAGCGGTACGAGGATGCTGTCGACGATCTGCATCATGCCGGCCAGGCGCTGCTGCGGGTCCACCGGCTGCATGCTGTACGGCTCGACCTGCACGAACCGGCGCAGGTCCGGGGCCTGGCTGGCCCGCCAGTCGTAGACCGCCGCACTGTTGATGCCGGGGATCGGACGTGCCAGTTCCTGGTTGTGCGACTTGTCCTGCTGGAGCCAGAACAGAAGGTCCTGCCCGATGTGCCGGGCGACCTGGTTGACCTGCTGGCGGTAGAAGGAGATGCGGGCGCCTGCCTGGCCGAGCACCTGGGCCGAACCACGGGCCGTCTCGGCGGCCGGATCTAGACCCAGGACGGCATCGAGGTTGCCCATGAAGTAGCGGAACCGATCCATGGCATCGCCGATCATGGAGATATTCGACGCCGCCGGGCCAGGCGAACTGTACGGCTTGAAACTGCTGCCCGCCTTGATCGGGACGGCATCGCCATCGTTGGCGGCCATCATCTTCTTGGCGTCGTCTTCGTCCCCGTTCTCGACCACATCCAGGTTCTTCTGGCGGATCGCCTGGATGGCGGCCTTGTTGTAGAGGTTGTTGGCCAGTTCATCGAGGTCCAGGATGTTGTAGATCGGCGCCGCCGGCAGGATGTTGCCCAGGACTGGGCAGAGGTTCAGCCCGTCGTAGGGGCCGCGGGCCGGACCCTTATAGTTGATCTTGCGCAGGACCAGGCCCTGTTCTAGCGAGACGGTCCAGATCAGGTTCTTCTCGCGGTCCCAGATGTTCCACAACTCCACCACCGGGTAGAGCAGTTCGGCACTGCTGCCGTTGCCCTGCGCGTCGGAGCGCAGGTAATCCTCGCCTCGTTCATCCTGGCCCCGCACGTCGTCCCGAGACTTCAGCCTCTTGAGCGATTCATCGTATTGATCCGCGTTCTCCAGGAGGCGATCGTACACGGCGTAGAAGCGATGTCCGATCAGTTGGGCCTCATCGAAGCGGCTGGCCTCGGGGTCGTAGACCAGATCGTCGAAGTCCACGACCTTCAGGATCGGCATGGCGGACATGCCGTGGAAGTCTTCGGTCCCCGGGTCGGCCAGTCCCATCCATCGCATGCCCAGTCCGAACATGCCGCTGGCGACCAACTCCTGGTAGAACGAGACGTGCTCCTGCTGGTCGCAGATATCGTTCATGGCCAGTTCCGCGGAGACGGCGTGATAGGCCATCTGCGGGTGGCGGGTGGTTAGCAGGTACTGCGGGCGATTGGCGGCCAATACGAACGTCAGCCCCGATGCGGCCAGTTGGACCATCATCAGGGGCTTGCGGTCCATGTCGGACCGGCCGGCGTAGCGTGGCCCCTCGAACTGCCGGATGGCGGCCTTGCGATCCTCGCGCGCATCGGCGAGCACGTTGCGGTGCTGTTCGACCACGTCGATGATGCGGTAGGTTTTCTTCGAGTCAGTCAACATCGCCAGGCTCCGCCATTTACCCCAAAAGAGAAACCCCGATCGGTTCCCACTCGCGCGAATACGATCGGGGTTGGTCTCTCATTCGCACTTCCGGATGGCCGTCCGGAAGTGCTTATGGGGTTATTCGGTTGTCAGACTACTTACAGTTCTTGCCCTTCTTGCACTTCTTGCCCTTCTTGTCGATGACCGCATTCTTGCCAATGTCCATCTTGTCGATCTTGCTGCCCGTCGCACTCTTCTTCGCCACGTCCGATCTCCTTGTTACCGTCACCTGTTTTCCCGTTACATCCCATTTGCGGGGGTAAGATTCGAACTTACGATCTCCGGGCTATGAAGCCGGCGTGTTGCCAATTACACTACCCCGCAGTAGTGGCCCTGGGACCTGGTATGGGTAGCCCCAGGGCCGCGTTGCAGAAGGAGGATCAGGTATTAACGCGGAAGAACTGGATCAGGTCCAGGCCCGTTACGGTCTGACCGAGCCAGATCAACGCCGCGACAATGAGGCATCCGATAGAGAACATGGCATTGCTCCTTTAGTTAGATGCCAAGCTTCCGCAGCGAATCGACGACCTTGATCACGTTCGGGCTGGCCTCGCAAACCGCGATGGCCTCGTTGATCTGCGAAAGTTGCGCCTCCAACATCACCTTGCGATACTTGAGGGCATCCAGCGTGGCACCCTCCTTGCTCGGCTGCTGGTTCATAATTGACTGATTGGCATACGCCTGCTGCATCCCCAACATCTGTCCGAATTCGTTAAACATCATCCACTCCCTCTTTGTGTTATCGAGCGGACAAAGGCCCAGGCAATCCGGCCGAACTGTCAGGCCCGCCGCTCGAATACTGCGCCTTGCAGTCTCGCCCGGTGCCTTCCGGACTGAACGTGCTTGGCGGTCGACCATACTGCCCACACCACGACGACACCCCACCACGGAATGCCGTGAATAATCTTGCTGCCGCCGTCCCAGGACACGTTACCCTGTCCCTGTACCTGCTGGCCGCCGGGCGAGGCCGGCTGGCTCTGCGGGGCCGCAGGAGCCCGGACAACCGGACTGGCGACCCTGGCGACACAACTGGCAATCGAGAACCAGAACAGCAGGCATGCCGCCAGAATCGGAATCCAGAACAGTCTGTACATGACAGGACTCATGCGTGATACTCGCCTACTTGCCATCGGGCTGCGTGGCCGCGGACTTGGCCAGTTCGATCTTGGCCTCAGCGATGGTCTTGACGACGTTCTCCACGGCTTGTCGAAGTTGGCCAGCGGGCAGACCGTTCAGCACACGTTCGGCGGCAAGGCCCATGGCGTCGAGGATGATGACGGCGTTGGTGCCGTAGACACGGTTCAGTTCGGTGTTCTCTTTACTGAGCGGCAGGAAGGCCGTCAGGATCTGCTGGGTTCGAGCGTCGACCATCGGTACGGGGTTCGAGTCGATCACGAGGTTCTTGGCCGTCAGCCCTTCGTCTTTCTTGAAGGCGAGTTCGTCAGCCGTCACTTTGCCTACCGTGTCGATCTTGACGCGCGTGCCAGAGAACCAGCCATGATCCACCTGCACGCTCGGGCTGACGTTCACCGCGCCCGCCTGGGTCTTGGCGTTGAAGCCGCAGCCGGTGTTCATCCCCAGCAGCATCACGCCCACCACTACCACCGAAACCCAAAACAGTCGTCGCATCGCACGTCTCCTTACGCTGAACCCTTGATTACCAGACCGATATTCTTCTGGTCGTAGAACCGCAGATACTTGTCGTTGCCCTTGACGTGGCGGCCTTCGATGGCCAGGACCATCACGCGGGCACCGACCGTCAGACCACGCATGGCGAGGCAGCCATCGTCCTCCGAGTAGTCGCCCCAGCCGACGGACAGAACGGTACCGGGTACAAGGTGGGTGGGGACCCCGACATTATCGGGCGTGACAAGTGCCTGGCTCGGTTGATACGAATCGAGCCGGACAAGTACACCGGTGCCGCGTGCTTCTAGAATCTCTGCCATCGACGAATCTCCTTGGGTGCCAACCATCAGCAACCGACATGACAGATACACAACATATCGGGTTTCCGAGACTATACAATCACTACCAGTTGAGTTTTTTTCTCTCGGCGGACATGCGGTCGGAGATTCGCTGCCCCATGGACGTGCCTCCGGCAGCGGCGGCGATCTCCCGCTCGGCCGGCTCCTTCGTGTCGCGGCTGGACCAGTAGGCGATGGCGTTGGCGATGACAATGTCGCCGTGGCTGAGACTGCCCGGTATGCGTCGGAAGTTGATCAGGCCGTTGGGATCTTCCTCGAAGTTGTCATGCTGGCGAAGCGATGGCAGCGACGAGTCTATGAACCGGCCGGCGTAGAGGGCCTCGCGGTAGGCACCCATGACCATCGGCTTGAAGTCGGCGCCCAGGTGCACGCCGATGGTGCCGGTCATCGGCCTGTCGATCTTCTTCTCGTTGCGCCACATGAACACCTTGCGGCTGCCCTTGGCCATGACCTCGTTGCCGTAGGCCTGGCCCGTGCCGCCCAGCAGATCCCAGCCGTGCAGGCAGGAGGAATCCACGCCGGCAAACAGGTACGTCATGGCGATCGAAAGGCGGGCGAACCGCTCGGGTCCCATGTCCGAGCGGGCGTACTCGCCGACCTTGCGGCGATTCTCATCCTCGATGGCCAGTACCACGTTGACCGAATCACTGCTGCCGTTGCCGGCGGAGATGTCCGAACCCATGACGAAGCGGCCGACGCGGTCCAGCAGGCCGTCACCCATCGGCTTGATCCACAGTCGCAGCGGACCACCGGAGCGGGCCACCAGGCGAAGCGGCCGACAGGTGACATCGTCGTAGATCAACTCCCCTTCCCACAGCGGCGGCAGGGCGGTCTTTTCCACAAACTCATTGATGGCCATGTGGTCGAAGTAGTCCCAGCCCGAGCCGAGAAACTTGCACTCCATCTCCTGGGCGATGCGGCGGGTGTTGCCGCGACACTCGATCCACTTCTTGTCGAAGTAGAGACTGCGCAGCCGGCTGTCCCGAATGAACGGATAGTCTTTTGTAAATCTGTAATTGTCCAGTAACTGCACGCCATCCTGGGATGCCCGGTAGAGTCCGCGGGTCTGCGGCGGGAACTCGTACCAGGGCATGGTCTCTTGCCGCTGGCAGCCGTGGTAGGCTTCGTAAAATCCGCCGGACGCTCCACGCGGCGTGGAGACGGGAATGTAACAGCCGGTCGCGGACAGGATCGAATCGAGGGCTTCCTCCATCTCGCGGATGCTCGCCCCCTCATCGCCCCAGATCCAGGTGTAGCCGCCGCCTCGACCCATGTCCTTCTGCGTGGTGGATCCCTCGATGACCGATCCGATGCGGGGATTGCGGATGTTCAGATCCGTCCGGTCGCGAAGCCCGTAGCCTTGCCACATCCAGGACGGCAGTAGCGAAAGAATGAAGTCCACTTTCCATAGCAATGACTTGGGCTGGCCGGGCTTGTCGACGTCGTCCGACGTGCGGGAGTGCATCATGATCTTCGACCAGGGCAGGAACAGTAGATCGCGAGCGGCCCGCCCGGCCCCGATCCAGGAGGCCCCGGCCCGTCGGCACTTGACCAGACCGAAGTTCACCCGGTCCTTGATCGCCGCGTCCATCCCCCGGATCACCACCCGCTGCTTCGGCCAGGCAACGAATGGAACCGGGCCGACCCCGACGTTCTCGGCGTCCTCCGTCCAGACGAACGTGTCGAAGAAGAACATCGGGTCTTCCGCACACAACTGCATCAACTGCTGCTGGAAGACCGGGTCAGACTCCGCTTCCAACAGCACAGCCCGGCGGTACAGGTAGTTGACCGCGATCCGCGTCGGTGGGCAGAAGATCCCCGAGTTGCTGGACGAGGGCGACGGCCTGAGCAAGGTCGCCGCAGTAGGCTCCGACAAGAGAAGCGATGATGTTGGCATGACACTCCCTGCCCCGCCCGTATCCGATCGACTCAGTCCACAACCGCGTTGCTACCTGATACTGCCGCTGCGATAGACTCCGCAACTGATGCGATAACGCCCTGATCCGATCCGGGTCCAGCCTCTTGCTCTGCTCGCAGGACTGCTCTAGCAAGCCGATCAAGGGTGCCTCCAAGGTCGATCTCTCGGAACTCATTGAAGCCTCCACGCTTTGTCTTCGCCTTGTCCTTCAGATCCGCCCGCTTGCTGAACAACCGAACCTGCAACGCCGGATGCCGCCGACACATCCGCAACTGACTCACCGCCGCCTTGCTCGGTGACCCACGGATATCGTCCTCGTCTTCCCGACACAACGCCTCGGCTACCCAATCCATCTCGTCCAGTGGATCGGCACCGCCCGGCAAGTCCGCCAACTCTACCTCGCCCAACGACTCCGCGTCTCCAGTCTCCGCCTTCTGCTCTTGCAACAACACCTTCGCCGCCCGCTGGCTGGCACGCACATCCGTCATGCCATCCACGATCAGCCGCGTCCGAAGGGCTGCCCACTTCTCCCACAACCCCACCCGCTGCATCTTCTCCTTGATCCGGTCCGTCTCTGTCATGGCCGTCAACCTCCAGGGTCGGAAGAACGATTCCCATCACGCCACCTCCACGACGATCTTCACGGACCGGATGACCGTGTCAAACGGAAGGCTATGCCAGTCGATCTCCGTACGAAACATACATTCGATGGGGCCGACTTGCACCCTGTACGACACGGGGAACTCCACCGTCTTCGAGACGACGGGGTCGGTCGCAGACTTGCCCATCTCCTTCACGCCCACGCAAGGGATGGGATTCAGATGACCGGGAGACTGTTGGCCCTGCAATACCTGCTCCGCCCACATCACGATCCGACACAGGGCATGCCCGACGTGGTCCTCTGCCTGATCGCCCTTCTTGAACAGCACTAGATGCCGACGAGCATGATTCAGATGGCTACTCGCGGGAATACCGCGCCAGTTCTCCGACCCGTACTTGCTCGCCCCGAAGCCCAGCACTTCCGCCAGCCGCTCCTCAGCCAACGCCGGGATCAGGTCGAACCTAGCATCTACCTTCGACTGCTTCGCCCCGTTCGCTAACGTCTCGTACCACTCCACGCCTGTGCCTCCTTCGGTTCGTTGTGATGTGACCCGTACTCCACGGCCATCATCCTACACCCGTTGTCCACCAATGCTATCGGCTCTTCAAGGTTTCTTCGGACAGTCTCCATCCACCCCCCCCCACCCCCACCCCTTGTTAGCTATACCCTTCTTCGCTAGGTTGTACCCTTATCTTCTCTTCTCTTCTCTACCCCCCACTTCATCCGAAAAATGTCCGCGGAATCCTGGACAAATGTCCGAACTTCCACGGACAAACACCGGACAAACACCGGACACGCACCGGACAGGGAGGGGGTAAGGCTATCCCCATGCGCGTCAGTGTGACCCCCACGTAGGCAGTGTCATGCCCAGGGTAGGGCATACAGGGTAGCCCTATGTAGGGTAGTGTAATCTACGTCGTGCGGCGTGGTGGTGGGGGGTGGTTTTGCAAAAATCCGAGGTCTGGGCTTCCCTGGTTGGGTGGTCTGGCGGGCTGGCGTGCTGGCGTGGGTCTGTGTGGTCCGTTATGTCGACACGCGCCATCGAGCATCACGGTAATGCTCATACCATGCATGAGATATCGCATCTAAGTTGTTATGTATCAGGGGTTTATCGTTAGGCGACATGGCGGGTGCGCTGTATCGCAATACGTAAGTGATGCCACTGCAACGGGTTAGACGCGATATCCCATGAGTGATATGAGCATTACGGTAATGCTCGGTAGGGCAGCATCATGTCAACCTAGGCAACATGGGCAACTCAGGCAACCTAGGCAACATGGGCAACCTGGGTAACCTGGGACGCATCGTGGCACGAATCGCGGAGATCGTGCTACGGTCGATGGCGGATGGCGGATAGCGGATATGTCTCTACCCCCGTCTCTGCCCGTCTCTACCCCGTCTCTACCCCCGTCTCAC